>DAMDNS010000023.1:0-13089 GCA_032083605.1 Ureibacillus sp. | reverse complement strand
CAACCGGACTGTTCATCCGGAATATGATATTGACCTTGTAAAGGAAGAGTATTTTCAGTATTTAATGAACAAAGGCTTTTCTCCTACAAATACGGTCGGCATGATGACGGCAGTTGAAACAAAAAAAGCTGTAGTAAGGCAATACGAGATGTCCTTTGGCGAGGTATTTGTAGTGGTCACTGCAGGCGTAGGAAATGCAGTTGATGTATCGCAGAGCTATAAACGAAATAATTTCTTTCACGTTGGTACTATTAATACTTGGGTAATTATCAATGGGAAATTATCTGATGAGGCCTTCGTGCAGGCCATGATGACGGCAACTGAGGCAAAGTCGAAAGCACTGCAGCATGAAGAGGTTTACGACACAATTTCCAATACAATTGCAACGGGTACACCAACAGACAGTTTACTTATCGCGGCTACGCAAGAAGGGAAGCTGATGCAATATGGGGGACCAATTACCGAGGTCGGTCAAGTAATTGGAAAGGGTGTTTTTGAAGCAACGGTAGAAGCAATTCAAACTTATCGAAAAGGGGATAGATAATATGAAACTTTATACAAAAACAGGGGATAAAGGCAAAACGAGTTTAATGGGTGGACGCGTCAGTAAGGATGATTTGCGTGTAGAGGCGTATGGTACAATCGATGAATTGAATTCGTTTATCGGCAAAGCTGTCACGGAATTGGATCCTGCTGTGTTCAAGGATTTGCTCGAAGACCTGGAAACCATCCAGCATGAGCTATTTGATTGTGGAGGCGATCTGGCGAATGTGATGAAGGAACGCAAATATACATTACAGGAAGCATCTATTGAAGCATTGGAGAAACGAATTGATGCGCTTTCCGATGAAGCGCCTCCACTAAAACGCTTTATCCTCCCTGGAGGGACGCCGGCAGCTGCAACCCTTCACATTGCCCGCACTGTTACACGTCGAGCAGAACGACGAGTGGTTACATTATTAAATGAAGTAGAGGATGTACCGGCAATTGTCCAAAAATATCTGAATCGCTTATCCGATTACTTCTTTGCTGCATCTCGTGTCGTAAATTCCCGTTCGAATGTCAAGGATATCGAGTACATCCGCAGTGGGGACGTATTTAAATAACGCTGTTTTTTCAAAGATTGTTGTTATGAAGCACCACTTTATAAATAGTATTTTTTTACCACAAATCTATAAATTTTTGGTAAACTAATAGAAAAAAGAGGTGCAAAATGTACAACGTTATCTTGTTTCTACACATTTTAGGAGTAATGCTTATGTTTGCTGCTGTTGGTATCACTCTGGCTGGGATGATTGGAATGATTTTTTCCAAGGAGACAAATACCCTGAAAATCTGGTCTAAAGTAGCAGTTAAAATGGATGAGTTTCTTCCTTTTAGCGTCATATTAATTTTAGTTCCTGGTGTATATCTGGTCATATCTTCGTGGGGCTGGCAGGTTGCTTGGGTAAATATTTCTTTAGCTGCATTGATTTTAATGAGTTTAGCAGGTCCAATTATCAATTTGCGACGCTTTAAGGATATTTTATTAACAGTAAATGCGGAGTCTGGGGCTATTCCTTCTGCTAAGTTGGTGGAAAAAGTGAGAGACCGTGTTCTGTGGAATTCAGTATCTATCATGACTATGGAGGTATTAGGTATTATCTATTTGATGACGGTCAAACCTGGAATTTTAGGTTCTTTGATTACTCTTGTAATAGGAGCTATACTGGGTCTGATTTTTTCTAATATCTTCTTAAGCAAAGCATTCAAGATCGAATTTCCAATGGAAAAAAGCAACATTTCACATTATTAAACACTTAAAATAGCTGGAAAACTAGAAAACAATACTGATTTTACGGGATTGTTTTCTTTTTTATCGAATTATATTTTTCCCGATGGAATGAGCCATTAACAATACAGGAAATAAAAGCAGAATAAATGGCAAGCAACTAAAAATCAGCTTCCAAGTTATGATTTCATTACTCAATAATGTCCCATATAAAAGGAGGCTATATGGGATGAGAATTACGACGGACGTAAAGGCACCCGGAGTATACATTCCCAGAAAAATAGATTGACCTATATGCATAAAGGCGTGAAGGAAAAAGGTTAAAGTCACTACTACAAAAAAGGCGATGGTGCCCAGAGATTTTTCGTTTATATACTGATTCGCTAAAATTGTTGAACAACTAACAAATAAAAAGACCACCAGTACAGCTATTGAAAATTGTGCAGTCGTCAAAGAGAGCTGATTGATAATTCGTACGGCCATTTTCTTCGGTAGTTTTTTAAGAAGCAGGGGGGAATTCTTTTGAATCCACCTTTCAACGAAGATAATCTCTTCAAAATCATGCAGCATAAACATAATAGGGAATAGCCAAATCATCGTTTCTACCCAAAACCAACCAATCATAAATACACTCCTTCGAAAAAACATCCTTATAGCAAACTGCTAAAGTTCATTTTCCAGCACGGATAGTTTTTATCTGTTTTAAATCGTGAGTGCGCTCGGTAGCAAAAAAATGTTTTTTTAACAAACTATCAATTAATTATTAGAAATATTTGAACAATACATTGACTGAATGCTCATTCATATTTTACAATAGAGACATAAAAATGAGGGCTCTTGAATTATTTACATTATAGAATATTTTAAGATTACTCAGTTAAGTTATTTTTGTACAAAGGGGAAAAAAGGCAAGAGGGGGAGACAAAATGAATGGATTACTTATAGCTAATTGGGTATTATTCGCTGCGGTTGTCTTATACGCATTAGGATTATTCTTCTATTTAGTGAAAACACGCTATGAATTTATTCAACTGGGGAGAAAAGAAGAGTTTGAGTTAAAGCTGAAAGAACGGATTGGCGACTTGGCTGAAAAAGTTTTTGGCCAATCGAAGCTTTTAAAAGATAAAAAAATGGGCTTAGTCCATGTAGCCTTCTTCTATGGATTCTTATTAGTCCAGCTAGGGGCAATTGATTTAATCTGGAAGGGACTTGCACCGGAATCACATTTACCGCTTGGTGGACTATATCCTGTATTTACTTTCTTCCAGGAAATTATCGTTCTAATTATATTAATTGCAGTGGCAGTAGCGTTTTATCGCCGTTATATGGAGAAATTGGTACGACTTAAACGAGGCTTCAAAAACGGTTTAGTCTATCTGTTTTTAGGGGTTTTAATGTTTGCGACACTGATCGGGAACGGTATGGCACTGATCTGGCATGGACATGCATTTACGGGATCTGAACCTGTTGCATCCAGTATCGCATGGCTGTTCCAATGGATGTCACCAACTGCAGCTGCTGTAGTATTCTTCGTTATGTGGTGGGCGCATTTACTGGCGTTACTAGCATTCCTTGTCTATATTCCACAAGGAAAGCACTTCCACTTGATTACGGGTACGTTAAATGCTGTAGTGAACCGACAAGATCGTATCGGAACACTTCGTCCAATCGACTTTGCTGCATTGGAAGAAGCGGAAGACGAGGCGGATATGCCAGCACTTGGGGTCGGCAAAATTACGGATTTCACTCAAAAGCAAATGCTGGATTTATATGCATGTGTGGAATGTGGTCGCTGTACAAATATGTGTCCGGCAACAGGAACGGGCAAAATGCTTTCTCCTATGGACCTTATCGTGAAGCTGCGAGATCATTTAACATTCACAGGGGCAGTGACTACCAAGCAAAAGCCTTGGGTACCAGCCTTTGCATTTAATAATACGCAAGGCAACCAATTAGCAATGGCAGCTGGAGCAGAAGGTGCCGTTATTGAAGATATTTATAGCCCTTCATTAATTGGAGACGTTATCACGGAAGAAGAAATTTGGGCATGTACGACTTGCCGTAACTGTGAAGACCAATGTCCGGTAATGAACGAGCATGTTGATAAAATTATTGACCTGCGTCGTTATTTAACAATGACGGAAGGGAAAGTAAACTCTGATGCACAACGCGCCATGAATAATATTGAACGCCAAGGAAATCCATGGGGTCTAAACCGTAAGGAGAAAGAAAACTGGCGTGAAATTGATCCATCGATTAACATCCCTACAGTGAAGGAAGCAAAAAAATCTGGAGAAGGATTTGAATACTTGTTCTGGGTTGGTTCCATGGGTTCATTTGATAGCCGTTCACAAAAAATCGCTTTATCCTTTGCTCGCTTAATGAATGAAGCAGGTGTAAAATTTGCGATTCTAGGTAACAAAGAGAAAAACTCTGGCGATACACCTCGCCGATTAGGAAATGAGTTTCTATTCCAGGAGCTTGCTACGGCAAACATCGACGAATTCGTGAAAAATGAAGTAACTAAGATTGTTACGATTGACCCTCACGCATACAATATCTTTAAAAATGAGTACAAGGATTTTGGATGGGAAGGGGAAGTATATCACCATACAGAGATGCTTTACGATTTAGTGAATGAAGGGAAGCTGACATTGCATCATCGAGTAGAGGAAACAATTGTCTTCCATGATTCATGCTACCTGGGTCGTTACAATGATGTATATGATGCGCCTCGTGAAATTTTAAAAGCCATTCCTGGTGTAAACCTTGTGGAAATGGAACGTAATCGCGAAAAAGCAATGTGCTGCGGTGCTGGTGGAGGTCTAATGTGGATGGAAGAGCATGTAGGAAACCGCATTAATGTAGCACGTACAGAGCAGGCATTGGAAACAAATGCATCGGTGATTTCTTCGGGCTGTCCTTACTGCTTAACGATGCTGTCTGACGGAACAAAAGCGAAAGAAGTAGAAGAATCAGTCGGCACATACGATATCGCAGAGCTATTAGAGCGTTCCGTATTTGGTGAAAAAGTGGTCGAGGTTGTAGAGGAAGAAACGGTAGAGGTGTAATTGAAAACGTTGCATTGTAGAAGTTTGAAATTTAAACTTTACAAAAATAGTGATTTTTCAAAGATAATTAAACTTTAAAGAGAATAAAAATTAAATATCTGAAAAATTAAAATTGATTATCAGTTTGATATTCTATAAAATATAGTTAAATGTGAAAAAGGGAGTTCTAAATGGCTCCCTTTTTTATTAAACATAAATTGAGCGAGCGTTCAGTCAATGGAGGATGTTCGGAAATTTATATGGGGAAACGGTGTTGGGTAGCAGGAAATACCGCGATGAGAGAACTGCCAATATCGCCTCAGAAAATACTGTATTTATAAACTCGAAAAACAAAGGGGATGTAGATTTGAGTAGAACAGTGATATTAGATGGAGCAAGAACACCATTTGGAAAGTTTGGGGGAGCACTATCAGGGTTATCAGCAAGTGATCTAGGGGGAAATGCCATTAAAGCGGCATTACAAAGAGCGGAAATGGCACCAGATGCAGTAGATGAAGTCATAATGGGGACTGTACTTCAAGCCGGGCAAGGGCAAATCCCGTCAAGGCAAGCTGCAGCAAAAGCAGGAATTCCGTACTCTGTGAAAACAGAAACGATTAATAAAGTATGTGCTTCAGGTATGCGAAGTGTGACATTGGCCGATCAGTTGATTCGATTGGGAGAAGAAGAAGTGATTGTTGCTGGTGGAATGGAATCCATGTCCAATGCACCTTACTATTTACCGAATGGGCGCTGGGGACTTCGAATGGGCGATGCGAAACTGGTAGATGGCATGGTATTTGATGGCCTTTCTTGTGCATTTCATCCGAATAACGTGCATATGGGGACTTACGGGAACGAAACAGCAAATACATTTGAATTATCTAGAGAAGCACAGGATGAGTGGGCAGTAAGAAGCCAGCAATTAGCCGTAAAAGCAATCGAAGACGGAAAATATGCGGAAGAAATTACACCGATTGAAATCAAAGGCAGAAAAGGTGAGGTTACAACAGTTTTAGACGATGAGGCACCACGTAAAAACACAACATTGGAAGCGTTGTCAAAACTGAAGCCAGCCTTTGATAAAGACGGAACGATTACTGCCGGGAATGCACCGGGTGTCAATGATGGAGCCTGTGCACTAGTACTGATGAGTGAAGATAGAGCAAACCAAGAAGGCCGTACCCCGCTAGCTTATGTGATAGGGCATGCAGAGGTTGGCGTGGAGCCCAAGAATTTCCCGCAGACACCGGGAATTGTTATTAACGAGCTATTGAAGAAAACGAACAAAACGATTGAAGAAATCGATTTGATTGAAATTAATGAAGCATTTGCTGCTGTTGCACTAGTAAGCAATCAAATTGCAGGAATCGATTCAGAGAAGGTAAATGTCAACGGTGGCGCAGTAGCCCTGGGACATCCAATCGGAGCTTCCGGAGCACGCATCATCCTGACATTGGCTTACGAATTAAAACGTCGTGGCGGTGGAATCGGAATTGCAGCAATCTGTTCAGGTGGTGGCCAAGGGGATGCCATCATGATTGAAGTGCCAAAACAATAAAGTGCAAATTGCGGATTCTATTAGGATGTTAAGGCGTTCAAACAGTAGATAGGGGAGAGAGAAGTAGTGACGATTCAAAAAATAATGGTTGTTGGTGCTGGACAGATGGGGTCAGGAATTGCACAAGTTTGTGCACAGGCTGGATTTGATGTAAAGCTGAATGACATGAAGCAGGATTTTTTCGAGCGCGGACTAGGAGTTATCACGAAAAATCTATCAAGAGATGTGGCTAAGGGGAGAAAGACAGAAGATGAAAAAGCGGCAGTGCTTAGTCGAATTACGATGTCACTTGATTTGAAGGATGCATATGATGCAGATCTTGTGATTGAAGCCGCAACGGAAAATATGGATATAAAACAGTCCATCTTTAGAGAACTGGATGCCATTGCACCAAAGGATGCGATTTTAGCTACGAATACATCATCTTTACCAATTACGGAAATTGCTGCTGTAACGGAGCGACCGGAGAAAGTGATTGGGATGCATTTTATGAATCCTGTACCAGTGATGAAGCTGGTGGAAATCATTCGTGGTCTAGCAACGGCTGATGAAGTGTATATAGCTGTAGAAGAAATGACGCACAAATTATCAAAAACACCAGTAGAGGTAAATGATTTTCCTGGCTTTATCTCCAATCGTATCTTACTTCCGATGATCAATGAAGCCGTTTATGCCTTGTATGAAGGGGTTGCGACAAAAGAGGCAATCGATGATGTCATGAAGCTGGGAATGAATCATCCAATGGGTCCACTTACGTTAGCTGATTTTATCGGCTTGGATACGTGTCTATCGATAATGGAAATCTTGCACGAGGGGTTAGGAGATAGCAAATATCGCCCATGTCCGCTACTTCGCAAATACGTAGCAGCTGGTTGGCTAGGTAGAAAAACCGGTCGTGGGTTCTATGTATACGAAGACTAAGGGGGATTTCTATGCATCTAGTATTTACAGAAGAGCAGTTGATGATGCGGGATATGGTATGTCAATTTGCGGAAAGTGAAATCGCTCCATTTGTCGACAGGATGGAGCAGGGAGAATTCCCGCATGACATCTTGAAGAAAATGGGGGAGCTCGGCCTTATGGGCATAACTGTCCCAGAAAAATATGGTGGAGCTGAAATGGACTTTACCTCCTATATTTTGGCTATCTATGAACTTTCAAAAGTGAGTGCAGTGGTTGGGGTTATTCTTTCGGTTCATACTTCAGTTGGCACAAATCCAATTCTTTATTTTGGAACAGCGGAACAAAAGAAGAATTATATTCCGAAGCTGGCTAGTGGCGAATATCTAGGGGCGTTTTGCTTAACGGAGCCTGAAGCGGGTTCACATGCAGGCGCATTAAAAACAAAACCGGATAAACAGGGTGACCATTATGTGCTCAATGGATCCAAGGTGTTTATCACAAATGGCGGGGAAGCGGATGTCTATATTGTGTTTGCTTCAACCAATCCTAATCGAGGTTCTCGTGGAATCTCCGCCTTTATAGTAGAAAAGAGTACTCCGGGGTTTATCGTCGGCAAAGATGAGAAGAAGATGGGGCTCCATGGCTCAAGAACCGTTCAGCTAACCTTTGAAAATATGAAAATACCTATGGAGAATATGCTAGGCAATGAAAACGAAGGCTTTAAGATTGCCATGGCGAACCTGAATATCGGGCGGATTGGCATTTCCGCGCAAAGCTTGGGAATTGCAGAAGCTGCATTAGAGGCGGCAACAAACTATGCGAAAGAACGAGTACAATTCGGTAAGCCAATCGCTGTAAACCAAGGAGTAGGCTTTAAATTGGCAGATATGGCAACGGCAGTGGAAGCAGCAAAATTACTGGTTTATCGTGCGGCCAATCTTCAATCACTTGGATTGCCATGCGGCAAAGAAGCATCCATGGCGAAATTATTTGCTTCCAGAACAGCGGTACAGGTTGCAACGGAGGCCATCCAAATCTTTGGCGGCTACGGCTACACAGAGGACTACCCAGTAGAACGTTACTTCCGGGACGCCAAAGTAACCGAAATCTACGAAGGCACAAGCGAAATCCAAAAAATCGTCATAAGCAAAAACATCTAAAAACGTGTACCAGGTCCACACACTATTCCGAATATTATGAATTGTATTAAAATTGTGTGAGTACCTGGTACGCTAAAAACGGGGGAATGGGAAAATGAATTTTCAATTGACTGAGGAGCATCAACAGTTACGGGATATGATCCGTGATTTTGCGTTAAATGAGGTAGCACCAACTGCGGCAGAGCGTGACGAGGAGGAACGCTTCGACCGTGAGATCTGGGAGAAGATGGCAGAACTTGGCTTAACGGGGATTCCATGGCCGGAAGAGTATGGCGGAGCTGGGTTTGACTATTTAGCCTATGCCATCGCTGTTGAGGAGTTATCTCGCGTATGCGCTTCAACGGGCGTAACGCTATCTGCCCACACGTCTTTAGCAGGCTGGCCAATTTACAAATTTGGGAACGAAGAGCAAAAACAAAAATACCTTCGACCAATGGCAGAAGGGAAAAAAATCGGCGCCTACTGTTTAACAGAAGCTGGTTCAGGAAGTGACGCAGGTGGCATGAAAACAACTGCGAAGCTTGATGGCGATGAGTATGTGTTAAATGGTTCGAAAATTTTCATTACAAATGGCGGAATCGCTGATACTTACGTTGTATTTGCAGTAACAGACCCAACATCAAAGCATAAAGGCACAAGCGCATTTATCGTAGAATCTAGCTTCCCAGGCTTTGGCGTTGGAAAAAAAGAAAAGAAATTGGGGATTCGTTCATCACCAACAACTGAAATCATTTTTGAAAATTGCCGTGTACCAAAAGAAAATCTTCTTGGCAGTGAAGGAGAAGGCTTCATTATTGCGATGAAAACATTGGACGGCGGCAGAAACGGGATTGCCGCGCAAGCAGTAGGAATTGCTCAAGGCGCATTAGATGCTGCAACCGACTATGCAAAAGAGCGTGTTCAATTCGGAAAACCGATTGTGGCAAATCAGGGGGTAGCGTTTAAGCTGGCAGATATGGCTACATCAATAGAAGCTTCAAGACTACTAACTTACCAGGCTGCATGGCTAGAATCAAATGACCTTCCATATGGCAAAGAATCGGCAATGGCAAAACTAATGGCAGGTGACACTGCAATGTCTGTTACAACTGAGGCAGTTCAAGTATTCGGCGGCTATGGTTATACAAAAGATTATCCAGTAGAGCGCTATATGCGCGATGCCAAAATTACTCAAATCTATGAAGGTACACAAGAGATTCAACGACTAGTAATCTCTCGTATGCTGACGAAATAATCAATGACAGAAAGAGATGAGAAAATCTTAGTCAAATCATCTATTAAAGATGAGAGTCTCATTGAAATTCGACGAAAACAAATTGTTGAGGGTGCGTTGAAATTATTTAAAGAAAAGGGATTTCATCGTGCCACAACAAGAGAAATAGCCAAAGCTGCCGGATTTAGCATCGGGACTTTATACGAATATATTCGGACAAAAGAAGATGTACTCTATCTAGTTTGCGACAATATTTATCATCAAGTGATTCAGCGACTATCTCAAATTTCAACAGGCTCGGGCACTATCGAAGAGTTAAAGGAAGCCATTAAACAATACTTTTTATTGATTGATAGCATGGTTGATGAATTTACGATCATGTATCAAGAAACAAAAACTTTGCCTAGAAATGCACAAAGCTACGTTTTACAAAAAGAGCTGGAAATGGTGGCTCTATTTGAAAAAATATTAAAAGCTTGTGTCCAATCAGGCAAACTAAAAATTTCGGATAAGGATTTATTTTTAGCTGCAAACCATATCGTTGTTCAAGGGCAAGCTTGGGCGTTCCGAAAATGGGCGTTACATAAGCACTTTTCCATCAAAGACTACACCATTGCCCAGACCAAAATGTGTTTATCTGGAATTTTACATTTTGAAGATTAAATGAAGGTCGACACCGCCAAATGCATACGTTTGAACGTTGCGCACAAAAGCGGTGTTTTTTAATCTCATGCAAGACGAGAGCGTCAAAGAAATAGGCAAAATCAAATGGGGATGGGAGCCTGTCTCTCGAGCGATTCTTAGAAAATCAGGTTCTTGAAAGGGGTACTAAGTATGGTAAATCTAAAGCAAGCTGACGACACAGAAAAAAAGGGAGTCTACAAACCGAAGCACCATGTACGTTTTGTAACGGCATCGAGTTTATTTGACGGGCATGATGTATCGGTTAATATTATGCGTCGGATTCTACAGTCGAGTGGGGTAGAGGTGATTCATCTTGGCCATAACCGATCGGTAGAAGAAGTGGTTAATGCCGCTATTCAAGAGGATGCACAAGCAGTTGCCATTTCTTCCTATCAAGGCGGCCACATGGAATACTTCAAATACATGCATGACCTTCTAGCAGAGAAGGGAGCGCCTCACATCAAAATCTACGGCGGCGGCGGCGGTGTTATTCTGCCAAAAGAAATCGAGGAGCTTCACGAATATGGGATTGCCGGCATCTTCTCGCCTGAAGATGGCATGAAGCTTGGGTTGCAAGGGATGATTAATAAACAAATCGAGCAATCCGATTTTTCGACTCTTAAAGGGAACGCTATCGAGCTGCTCGATCAACTCTCAACAGACCGTCCCGAAATATTGGCGAACCTAATCACGGCAGCAGAGCTTGGTGGAGACGGTCAAACGGTTCATCTCATTGATGGAGCGAAGAAACGATCCAAAAATACACCAGTATTAGGGATTACGGGTACGGGTGGTGCTGGTAAATCTTCCTTAACAGACGAATTGATTCGACGATTTTTACGTGAATTCCCGGAGAAGAAGGTTGCGATTATTTCCGTTGACCCAACAAAGCAAAAAACAGGTGGAGCATTGTTAGGAGACAGAATTCGCATGAACGCAATTTTTGATAATCGTGTGTATATGCGAAGCCTGGCAACTCGTGGGTCAAGAACTGAGCTATCAGCATCCATCGGAGATGTTCTTGACATAGTGAAAGCAACTGGTTTTGATTTAATCATCGTAGAAACAAGCGGTATTGGGCAAGGGGATGCGGAAATTACGAAATATACCGACCTTTCCATGTATGTGATGACGAGCGAATTTGGTGCGCCAACACAGCTTGAGAAAATCGATATGATTGATTACGCCGACTTGATCGTTATTAATAAATTTGAACGGAAAGGATCGGAGGATGCCCTTCGTCAGGTTCAAAAGCAATACCAGCGCTCACATGAATTGTGGACTGAGGATTTGGATAAAATGCCTGTTTACGGAACGATCGCAAGCCAATTTAACGATAAGGGCACGAATTCCTTATTTGCGGCACTGGTGACAAAAATAAATGATAAGTTTGGCTTTGATTGGAAGACGTCCTATGAGTTATTTGTGAAAACCCAAAAACAAGATGTGATTATTCCAAACAATCGGCGCTATTATTTACGTGAAATTGCCGATACAGTTCGCACTTACCATAAAAAATCAGCGCAGCAGGCTGAGCTTGCCCGAAAACTATATCAGCTTGAAGGAACAATCAAGCAAGTTCTGGAAAATTCGCCTGATGACGCACTAGTAAAATCACTCGAGTCTCTGGCAGAGAGCGTTAAAGGTGAATTAACAGCCGAATCGAAACGAATTCTCGAGAACTGGGAGAAGATCAAAGAATCCTATGCAGGAGATGAATTTGTCACAAAAGTAAGAGATAAAGAAATTCGTACAATACTAAAAACGACATCCCTATCGGGCACTAAAATTCCAAAAGTAGCGCTTCCGAAATATAAAGATTATGGTGAAATCCTGCGCTGGGTTTATGCAGAAAATGTCCCTGGAGAGTTCCCATATACAGCGGGTGTTTTCCCGTTCAAACGGGAAGGCGAAGATCCAAAACGCCAATTTGCTGGCGAAGGAACACCAGAGCGTACAAATAAACGATTCCATTACTTATCCAAGGATGATGATGCAAAACGTTTATCTACAGCGTTTGACTCGGTTACTTTATATGGGGAAGATCCAGATTACCGTCCGGATATCTACGGTAAAGTCGGTGAATCGGGTGTAAGTATTTGTACTTTGGATGATATGAAGAAGCTGTATGCGGGGTTTGATTTATGCGCACCTTCCACATCCGTTTCGATGACGATTAATGGTCCGGCACCGATTATTCTCGCGATGTTTATGAATACGGCAATCGATCAGCAGGTGCAAAAAAGGGAAGAGGAATTGGGACGTCAGCTGACAGTGGAAGAGTTTACTGAGGTACGGGAAAAAACGTTGCAGGTTGTGCGCGGAACGGTACAGGCAGATATTTTAAAAGAAGATCAAGGCCAAAATACATGCATCTTCTCAACGGAATTTGCCCTTCGTATGATGGGGGACATCCAGGCATACTTTATAGACCATAAAGTACGAAACTATTATTCGGTTTCGATTTCCGGCTACCATATTGCTGAAGCAGGGGCAAACCCGATTTCTCAGTTAGCCTTTACTTTAGCAAATGGCTTTACGTACGTGGAATATTACTTGAGCAGAGGCATGAAGATTGATGATTTTGCACCGAATCTTTCATTCTTCTTCTCTAATGGGCTAGATCCAGAATATACAGTGATCGGGCGGGTGGCTCGCAGAATTTGGTCTGTTGTGATGCGTGATAAATACAATGCAAATGAACGTTCACAAAAGCTAAAATACCATGTACAAACATCGGGTCGTTC
>DAMDNS010000022.1:0-13367 GCA_032083605.1 Ureibacillus sp. | reverse complement strand
GCCTCTTGGGCAAAAGAAGATGTACAGCACGTTGTCACTTCAGGCTACCTAGTGGGAAAACTGAATAACAACTTTGCTCCCCTAGCACAAGCTACTCGTGCAGAGGCAGCAGCCGTGATTTATCGTGTATTAAATCCTAGTGTGCTTGCCGGGAAAGAGTACAATACGACAAACTACCAAACTGATTTCGGGACTGCACTTTATCTACAGTCAAACAACAGTCCGAAAGTAGATGGTGGTGGTAAGTTCACAGCGACAAAATCATTGGTAGCTTACTACATGAATCCAGGGAATTTCTCAAAAGATAGTGATGAATATTACCAATTCCTCAAATTATCAACACCAGTTGCCAATTTAAAAGCAGCTACTATTAATGATAAAGTTCTTAATGGTAAAGGAGTTTTAGCAGGTACTGCCGATTCCTTCATCCAGGCAGGACTAGATTACGAGATTAATGCGATTTATTTGATGTCGCACGCTCTACATGAAACTAATAATGGTGCATCAAAATTAGCGAGCGGTATTGAAGTTGGCTTAAACGGAACTAAACCAGAAATGGTTACAGATACTAACCGTTCTAAATTAACTAATATTAAAATGACTTATAATATCTACGGAATCGGTGCAATTGATGCAAGCCCAGATAAATCGGGTGCAGAATATGCCTATACTCAAGGTTGGTTTACAGTGAAACAAGCCATCGTCGGTGGAGCAAAATTTGTTAAAGAGAGATATATAGGTATTGGACAAGACACATTATATAAAATGCGTTGGAATCCATCTTCTCCTCCTCAGCATCAATATGCTACCCATGTAATGTGGGCAGTTGTTCAAGCAGATAAGATTCGACAAATATATGAAGTAACAGGAGCAAATGATTCTACAAAATTAGTATTTGATGCTCCACAATATTCGGGGCAACCTGCTTCTTCACCTATGCCAAGACCTGAAGATCAGTATGTAGTAAAGCCATCTTTAAAAGTAATTGGAAAAGCTAAGGATGAAGGTTCAAGAATTCGAAGCTATCCTTCAACAAATGCAACTATCATAACAGCTTTACCTATCAATACTTTAGTAACAATAATTGGTGAAAATGGTGACTGGTATAGAGTATCGGTGAATGGCAAAGAAGGTTGGATGTCTAATACCGTTCTAACATTTGACAATGTTATTCCTGTACCAAATCCTATCCCTTCACTTCCGAGTCTCTAGTTCTAAGTATTACCCTTAAATAATAGAATGATTCTCACCCCCTTCGAGAAATCGGAGGGGGTATTTTTCGCATTATTTTACCTATTTCAGCATCTTTCGAAAATTAACTGTAAAGAGGCTATTTATGGTATGATAGGTGGCAGTAAAAAGGTATTAACAGAAAGGTTTGAGTACTATATGAAGCAAGTCAACATTATGGGTGTTCCTTTTTTACATATTGATCAAAAGGGCTTTGTTTCCTTATTGGAAAAACGAATCGAGCAAAAAGAGAAGACTTTCGTTGTAACAGCGAATCCTGAAGTCGTGATGAAAGCGAACGAAGACCATCAAGTCATGGGATATCTTGACCAAGCAACATATATTTGTGCCGATGGGATCGGGGTTGTTAAGGCCGCGCAAATTCTCGGTGATTCCCTACCAGGACGCGTAACGGGCTACGATTCCATGATCCAGCTACTAGAAGCAGGCAATCAAAAAAATTACAAAATATTCCTGTTAGGTGCACAAAAAGAGACATTACAGAAGGCTGTTGCCAACATTAATGCAACCTACCCCAATGTAGAAATCGTCGGATATGAAGATGGTTTCTTCAACTGGGAAAATAATGATATTGCAGACCAAATTGCCGAAACGAAGCCTGATCTGGTGTTTGTGGCTTTAGGGGTTCCAAGACAAGAAAAGTGGATTTCTGAAAACCTGAACCGCTTCTCTCAAGGGGTGTTTATCGGTGTGGGTGGCTCATTTGACGTTATTGCCGGTACGGTAAAACGTGCGCCGGTCATTTGGCAAAAGATGAATTTGGAATGGCTATATCGCCTCCTTTCACAGCCTACCCGCTTTAAAAGAATGCTTGTCCTGCCGCGGTTCGCGATCCAGGTTTACAAATTAAAAGGTAAAGGCCAGGTTACAGGGAAATGAGTCAGTCTACCTTTGTCAAAAGTACAATCATTCTGACGATCGCTACCCTGCTTTCCAAGGTTTTAGGAAGTATTTTCCGAATTCCATTACAAAACATTGCAGGAGATGAGGTACTCGGGATTTTTACGCTCGTCTACCCTGTCTATATGGTGGCACTCTATCTTTCTGTTGCAGGGATTCCTCTTGCGATTTCGAAATTGATCGCAGAGGTGCATGCGAAAAACGAGCAGCACAAGATAAAGGAAATTTATTTTACCGCCAGTATTTTGGCTCTATGCTTTGGGGTTTTAAGCTTTGCAATTATTATGGGCTTCGCAACACCAATCTCTAACGCATTGGGTGGACCTTCGACTAAAATCGCCTTGATTGTCGTGGCACTCACATTATTGGTAGCCCCATATATGGCCGTGTACCGCGGATTTTTCCAAGGCTTTGGCAATATGCAGCCAACAGCCATTTCCCAAGTCATTGAACAGCTTGTGCGTGTTTGCTTAATCTTGGGCGTGTCGTTTGTTTTAGTAAAGATGAATTATTCCACTGAAGTCGTTTCTGGTGGTGTAATGATTGGTTCCGTAATCGGTGCCCTTGCATCCCTTCTCTATTTACGATTTCAATATACCCGTTCATCGGTAAAAGTAACCACTGCACAGAAGGTTTCCTTCAGCCAATACAAGTCATGGAGCAAAATCATTCTTAAAATTTCGATTCCGATAGCAATCGGTTCGGTGACGATGGCTCTATTTAACTTTGTAGATTCCTTTACGGTGACTTACGGGCTTAGAAGTGCCGGGGTTGAACAGCATGAAATCACTTATTTATATGGGATTTACGGACGTGGATTGACGCTTGTGCAGATTGCTACGATTTTCGCTTCCTCGATTATCTTGCCGCTTGTTCCACTTATTACAGCCAAACTAGCTGAAAACAATTTTAGTGCAACTCGTGAGATTATTGAACGAACACATCGTCTAACGCATTTGATTTCTTGGCCGGCAGCGATTGGTCTACTGGCACTGACACTTCCGTTGAACCTTGCGTTATTTACCGATCTTGAAGGAAGTACGATGCTTGCAATCATTAACCTGAGCTCTGTATTCACTTCCCTGACGATTTTAGGGACAGGCGTTCTGCAGGGTATGAACTCAGCAAGAATCGGCGCTATCATCATTATCGGTGGCGTGTTGCTGAAAGTATTTTCAAACATCTTCTTTATCCAATTATATGGATTAGATGGCGCTGCATTTTCTACATTGTTTGTATATTTCATTATATTTGTGGTCAATACAGTCTTCATCTACAAAAAGATACGTTTTACTTTTATCAATGGCACCATCATCAAGATTGTGGCCGCTTCATTGGTTATGGGGGCAGTCATCGGAATGCCTACCCTATGGTTTGATGTGGCAAGCTGGTCAAGACTTGCAGCAATGGGATATATCATTGTCGGAATTAGTCTTGGCGGAGCAATTTATTTCGCCATCTTATGGATCACGAAAGCAATTAATAAACAGGATATAAAACAACTCCCTGTCATTGGGAAACGATTGAATGGAAAAGGAAATGATGGAAAACCATCTGAAATGAATGAGAGGAAGAGCAAATTAATGATTAAACAAAAGTGGCTTTGGGGAATTCTGCTCCTTGTACTTGTAGCCTCACTACCTGGAGTTATGAATAGGTGGTCAGCCGAATCAGCAAATGATAAGTATGAAATAATACTTCCTTACGATGAAATCATGTCGGTTGTAGGAGATAGCGATTTAACCTTTGAGGAAGTCGTAACAAAGCTGACAGACGCAGGACTTACTTCGGTTAGTTTAGAGCCTGTTTCATTAGAGGATTTAGAAGATCAAAATGTACTTTCGATTTATGAAGAAAGCGAGCTTGCAAACAGCTTACTTTTCACAGAGTTTGAAGATGCGGTGGATACAGAAGAAACTGGATACTATATAACAATTCCAGAAGAAGCCTATTATCAGGATTTCATCGTTGAAAGTTTACAGCCTCAAGAAGTAACGGTTGCTGGAAAGCCATTCTACTTCATTCCTACTTCGGATGAAGATTTTGAATTGGACATGCCTTTTGGATTTGACCAATCTGTGATCGACCAGCTGGATGCTCATGATTTACGTGTAGTCTTCCGAACTGAGAACATTGCTAACGAGACTGCCAATGAAAGAATTATTCAGCAATTAGTAGAAATAAAAGATGACAATAAACTTGGAATTTTAGGCTCCGGTACCGAAGTAATTGGTTTCGGTCATGAAAATAAGGCGGCCTTGCTGCAGGACCTTCAACAAGCAGGCTATTATTTCTATACTATAGAAGGAAGTCAGCTGAAGGGTGAATATGACTTAGCAAGAAGCTATCAATATGAAATGATTCGTTTACATAGTATTGATGTGAACAAGCAAACGGACTTAACCGTTGTGGAAAGCGTGGACCGCACAACAAGAGCCGTAAAAGAACGTAATATTAAATCGATTTTCTATCACATTAAAACAAAAGGTGACGCAGAAGAAAATCTTGACGATGCGGTTCTTTATTTAACAGAGGTTCAAGATAAGATGCCTAGTCATTTTACCCTTGGCGCTCCAGAGCAGTTTAATAAAATCTCTGTCCCTTCATGGGTAACGGCCCTTGTTTTATTGGCAGGGATGATCTTTATCTACCTGATATCGGAAATTATCAAGGTGAACAAGCTGCGTATTTTAGCTGTTGCGTTTATGGCTTTGTTGGCCGTGGCTTACTTTGTATTGAACAAAGTACTGTTCTTGCAAGCGTTCGCGCTAATTATTGCTGTGTTGACGCCAATCTACGCTGTCATAAAATCAGCTAACGGTTCAACTCGAATTGCTCCGATTCTAGTTCAATATGTAAAAGCGATTGGCATCAGCTTAATCGGGATATTCATCGTCATTGGACTTTTAAACGGTAATGGCTTTGTTACTGGCTACGAAGTGTTCCGAGGTGTGAAGCTTGTTTATGTAATTCCAATTTTGGGGATTGTTTTATTTGCATTATTCCAGGTTTACGAGATTTCCAAAAACGGCTTAAAGGGCTCCCTGAATACGTCGGTTACATTATTGAATAAAGAAGTAAAATATTGGCATGTACTTGTACTGCTGATTATTGCGGCAGTCGGCTACTTCTATATCGGCCGTACAGGTAACTCAGGATCTGTAAGTGAAATGGAATTAATGTTCAGACAATGGCTAGAGAATACTTTATATGTACGTCCGAGAACAAAGGAATTCCTGATTGGTTTCCCATTCTTCGTATTAGCGCTTTATGTAATGGGCATCAACAAAAAATGGGGCACGATTTTACTGATTCCAGGTGTCATTGGATTCCTTTCGATCATGAATACATTCACTCACCTGCACATCCCGGTTTCTGTGTCGCTATTGCGCACGCTTTATAGTACAGTGCTTGGATTTGTGATTGGGCTAGTATTCATCGTGATTTTCAAAATTGCATTCCACTATATTACTAAAGCTAAAACGAGGTGGTCATAGTGCATGTAGTGTTATCTGGCTACTACGGATTTGATAATGTTGGAGATGAGGCCATCCTCTTCTCCATCATTAGCGCCTTAAGAAATTTACAAAAAGACATTCAAATTACCGTATTATCGAATAACCCTGAAGCAACGGAAAAGACATATGGTGTTCAGGCAGTCAACCGATGGAAATTAAAAGAAGTAAGCACTGCTCTTAAGGGAGCAGATGGTTTAATCAGCGGTGGTGGAAGTCTTTTGCAGGACCAAACCGGCATGAAATCCATCCCCTACTATTCCGGCATTATGCAAATAGCTAAAATGCACAAGAAGCCTGTTTTCGTATACGCTCAAGGCATGGGGCCGATCAATAAGGGAATTAGCAAGATGATTGTGCGAAACACCTTGAACAAGGTGGATCAAGTAACAGTTCGGGACGAGGATTCAAAGGCACTTCTTGAGTCGATTGGGGTTCGCGGATCGATTCCAATAGTTCCGGACCCGGTTACAGGGCTGGATGGAAATAACTTTTCGAGTAAGTGGCTAGAGGACAAGAAGAATGAAGCGGATTTAACCAATTATATCTCGGTGAGTGTAAGAGATTGGCCTACTTCGGTTGACTATAAACAAAAAATTGTTGACAGTTTAGACCTGCTTGCCGAAAATGGCGAAACAATTGTGTTTGTTCCGATGCACGGTGAACACGATGCGAAAACTTCAAAGGAATTAGCACAAATGATGAAGCAAAAAAGCATGGTCGCTTCGGCCGATTTGTCCATTGAAGAAAAAATCGCCGTAATCGGTTACTCGCAATTATTGATTGGCATGCGACTGCATTCCTTAATATTCTCAAGCATTTACTACACACCATTCATCGCCATCTCCTACGATCCAAAAATTGATGCCTTCGCAAAAATTGCTGGGCAGCCAATTATCGGTCACGTCGAAACAGACAACTGGAATGGCAATATGCTATATGAACAAGCTGTAAAAATGCTTAAAAACAGACAAAGCATTGTCGATACAATGAAATCGACAATCCAGCCGATTCAAAATCAGGCAGTTGAGACTGCAAGACTTGCATTTGATTTGTTCTCTAAATCGTAATGCTTTTGAAGGTAGGGCTCCCTTATATGGGGGCTCTTCTTTTTTCTGTGGGGTTATGTGTGGGGAGCTATGTTGGAATTACCTCGGGAAGTAGATATCCGCCGATCCTACTGATAGATCCGCCAACTCTCCTGTTATATCCGTCAAGGAGTAACAAAGTCTCATCTCTTATAATTCAGCACTTTACCCGAAAATCCCGCTACTTGCAAATGCTTGAGATCAATTACTCCCAGTTACCTAAATTTCAAAGCAAAAGCACCTGCAATCCTAAAGATTACGGTGCTCTTGTTATTTTGCCACTATATAAGTCTTCAAAGTCCTTACATGTCCATCATTCACTTTGCTCCGTGCAGTTTGGCTCTTTCAGTAACTAGTTGGTAGAAGCGTTTTTTGTCGCGTTGTTCGAGCGCTTGATCGATTAAGCGTTCCAGGTTTTGTTCTTCCATTTCTCGAATCATTTTTTGCATTTCTGATTCAATTTCTTCTTTTGGTACGAGATTTACGGTTTCCTCATTTGTAGCAGCTTTATCCAGGATAGGAGTTAAATGTTCATGCACGTTCGAAATAAGCAATAGCTGATATAAAGGTAAACGAATAAAACGATTTCCTCGTTGGAAAACAAAAATCTCCGAAAGATTTTCAATCTGCTTTGTTTCTAAGTCAACAATCATTTCCTTGCCCTCGACAGGAACAAAATGATACAACTCATCATCCTTAACAATCGAAAAATATTGATAAGCGAATACTAAGCGTAGCGTCTTTCCATTTACTTTCGTATAAAAAGGTTTCATAAACTGTACTTGAATCATACTATCCCCTCCTACTTGGAAGTTTTCTGATTTTTCTAATTATAACATATTTCCACTTTTTAGTAAATGAAAGCGATTTCAACTATTCATTCCTAAAACGACTCAGGATTCATATGTATTTCCCTTAAAGCAGCGCAATTTTTCTACAATGCGCTTACTCCATCATACGAATTTTGTACCTCGTTAATGCTATATTCTCCATACTTTTCGCTTTTCAAACTAGCAGATTGTTACTAATTTTATCGATATTTGTAAATCAGATGCCTTAAGCTTCAACTTAAAAAGACGTAATTCACTAATACCCTATTTTTGGAAATTAAAAACCATAAAAATAAATTTTCTACGTGAACTATTTTACTTTACTCTCCGTTTTACTTATCATTCCCACATTTTCAAGCTATAATGGAAGGACAGACTTTTTTTAGACTGACACAAAATTAATACTTAAAGACAAAAGAAAAAGCACAGATTTTAGACATTCTGTGTAAAATCTTATTTTTCTAAGGAGCGTATGACCCATGGGGATATCGATTTCATCACTTGCTATGGATGAAGCTACATTTATTCGAAATCAACTAAAAATTATAGAGCAATCGTTACATCCCTCTGTCACAGAAGATGAGGAACTTTTACGCCGCGCACTCTTTGCAGTACGCAATAAATCCGTGAACTTTGAACGCTATGTTCCTTTTACAAGAACCCTTTACGCATCCGTACAGGATGTTCGAATCACGCATGTGAGCATAAATTTCCGCTCTAACGAGATAACATGTGACTGTCCTCAGGAGGAGTGGTGTCGTCATAAGGTTAGTGTCCTTTTGTCTTTATATCAATATAACGACTCTGTTCAGGATTGGGCAGCAAGATGGCGGACGAAAAAAAGCATCAATCTGCATATGCTTGCATCTGAACGTACTCCACAAAATTGGCTAGCTATGGTGGACGAAGTGATGACACATCTATTACCAGAAGATCGTCAAATGGAGCTTCATCTTATTTCAACAATTTTTGATAATGCCGATTCCAAGCTAAAAAAGCACCTCCCATTCGAAAGAGAATGGCAGCCCATTTATAAGCTATTTATGGATATTTCGATTTTAAATAAAATATGGAAACAGCTGAATCAACGTAATTCCAGCTTTACAACTGATTACTTTGAATATTTCTTTGATCGCAGATTCGAGACTATTCAAAATACAATTCATGAGCTTTCCGGAAAGTCTCGTCTATTCTCGACGGACCCATTTTTTGATGTCCTTCAGGAACTGGTCAGAGAACTATTACTGGAAAGACAGAATTATATCGGTAGAAGATTAAACATTTACTTATTATTCTGGGATACGGTTTTTATAGAAAAAAGACGAGCTGAAGAAGAATTGAGCATCCTAAAAAGCTATTTTAACGAGGGTAAAGTCAATGAAGAAGTGCCGCTTTCATCCGTCTTTAATGTCTTTTATATTTTATTGAAACAGTACGATTCTTTAAAAGAAAATATAGAAAGCATTTCTCCAGACCAGATGAATGTTTATTTTGGTCTGGCTAAGTTTGCGCACTCTCGTAATGATGAAATTGCCACTGAAATGCTTTTAAAAGCAATGCTGCCACTATTAAATGAGTATATTAATGGTTATATTGTCCCGTCGCAGCGACAACTCTATGTAAGAAGAATTCATCTTTTATATGATAATATTTCACTTACGGATCAGGAAGAGTTAATGCTTTATTCCGCTTTTGGCGTATATGGGGTTCAGCCTTACTCCCACTATTTGCTGAAGGAAAAGCGTTACGGGGAATGGGCTGCGCTGCATCAATTATATCCATCTTCCATTTCATATCTTGAAACATGCGGATTGAAGGAAGTTGTAGAGGAAGCACCTGAAGAAACATTGCCACTATATCATTTTTATGCACTTGAAGAAGTAAATCAAAAATCACGCATGAACTATAAACAAGCTGTTCGTATATGGAAAATGATGAAGACTGCTTCTAAAAAAAGTGGGAAAACTAACTTTTGGGCTGATTATATCCAAACAGTCCGTGAACAATATAAACGTTTGCGTGCCCTACAAGAAGAATTAGAGAAAGGAAATTTACTGGTATGACAGAATTTCAGGCAACGCCTTTTACGAAAATAATTCGATTATCTATAGAAGAACTCACACCAGCTTTTTTTTCTGTAACAGCATTCAATGAAGAAAATGCACCTTTGTCTCCTCTACATTGGACAAGACAATTATTCTTTCGCTATGAACCAAATTTCTTTGGCTTGAATGCAAATGTCAGTGATTCGGATCTTCGATTAACTACAGTCGAACTGGTCGATTTGCTTTCTCCTTTGTACAAGCATCCTTTTATTCGGCTAAAGGGTGCAGATCATCAATCAGATAAGCTTCTATCGACAATGAATGCAGTCCAGCTGCTCTGGAATAATAGTGCTTTATGGGATTACGTAGTCACGGATGAAAAAGAGACAGGCGAATTTTCATTTACTTTTCAGCTGCCAGAAAGCTTTCTAGAGGATGAATTTGTGCGACGAGCTACAGGTGATCAGAACATTGCCTTAAATGATTTCGAGTCCTTGCTTACAACTGCGGCTTATCAAAAATTAGCTTTTGCTAGCCTGCACCCGAACTATTTGCCGGCTTTGCTTCCCTTTTTCCAAAATGGAGGATGGCCATTAAATAAAGACCGTTCTATCGGCAATATAAAAGTCGCTTTACGTTTAAGCGAGCCTGAGGAGAATTCAGCTGATTGGCTATTAGAAACCGTTCTTAGCTCTACGAAAACAACCAAGCTTTGGACGCCGGCAATTCGTAAAAGACACTTGCCTGTTGAAAAGGCTCTGCCTGAAAAGTGGCTGGAGTTTACTGAAGAAATTGTCAACCACCAATCACAAATGCTTGAGCTAATGGATTTAAGTGCCTATCACGTTACCCCTGACAAGTTTATACATACAACTATAGAGGATGGGGATGTTCGTAAATTATTGCGCGATGACTTTGCAAAACTTGGAGCGCTTGGTTTTGAAGTCATTCTCCCTGCATGGCTACGAGAGTTGAAGCAGACAAAGATGCGTGTACGTGTGAGCGCAAGTAATCAATCGCAAAAATCCGTTGCAGGTTTAGATGATATTTTAGCATTTAAATGGCAGCTTTCTTTAAACGGTGAAGAAATTAATGCAGAGGAATTCCGTAAAATTGTAGATGAAAACCGTGAATTTGTTCGAATCGGTGATGAATGGTTCCGTATGGATGTTAATTGGATGAATGAAATCCGGGAGCTCATGGATAAGGCCGAGGAAGAAAACTGGACAGTTCGCGAGCTTTTGTTCCGTGAATTGCCTACTGAGCTAGCTGCTCCGCTTGAAGAGGAAGACTCTGAAACAGATGATCCCCTGTTTGCATTTGAAATGCAGCGTTCCCTGCAGGATTACATCGAGCAGCTGACAACTAAAAAAGGACTGCCTCAAATTCCACCGCCTGCTGGTTTACAAGCGGAATTGCGTCCGTATCAGCAAGAGGGCTTTGAATGGCTGACATTTATGCGTGAACAAAAATTTGGCGCAGTTTTGGCTGATGATATGGGACTTGGGAAAACTGTCCAGATGATCAGTTATCTTCTAAATACCTACGAAACTTTAAACGAAACGGACCCGACACTCATTATTTGTCCAACTTCCGTTTTAGGGAATTGGCAAAAGGAGCTGGATCGCTTTGCTCCTTCATTAAAAGTAATGACACATTATGGTTCAAGTCGAATTAAGGATTCAAGTTTTAGTAGTGTAATTCAGAGTGAAAAACCAAATATTGTTTTATCTACTTATGGAACAATTTCACAGGATATTGAATTTTTGGAGCTGTTGGATTGGTCTACTGTGGCGTTGGATGAGGCCCAAAACATTAAAAATATGCAGACCTTGCAATCTCGTGCAATTCGCCGTTTAAGCGGAAAGCACCACATTGCGTTAACAGGTACGCCAATCGAAAATCGACTTTCTGAGCTTTGGGCGATTTTTGATTTCATACACAAAGGATACTTAGGCAGCTTTGGGAAGTTCCAGGAGCAATTTATTATTCCGATTGAGCGAGAGGAATCGGATCGGCATAAAGAAATTTTACGTACAAAGATACGTCCATTCTTGATGCGTCGTACGAAAAATGATCCGGATTTAATGCTGAATCTTCCCGAGAAACAAGAAACCAAGGAATTCTGTGCTCTCACTAGTGAACAAGCCGCACTTTATGAAGGTTATATTGAGGATACACTGGCACAGCTTGAGGTAATGACTGCTTTTGAGAAAAAGGGTCGTATTTTACAAATGCTGAGTAAGCTGAAACAATTATGTAATCACCCAGCTTTATACCTAAAGGAACCTTTGGATGATGCAAAAACTTTAGTAAACCGGTCAATTAAGCTTAAACGAATTGTTGAACTGGCGGCAGATATCGTGGACAACGGCGAGCAATGTTTAATTTTCACGCAGTATATCGGCATGGGCCAGCTGTTGCAGCATTGTTTTTCGGAGCTATACAATATCGATATTCCGTTTCTTACGGGAAGTATGCCAAAACAGCAACGTGACAATTTAGTGGATAGCTTCCAGGCGGGCGAGTTCCCTATTTTCCTGCTCTCCTTAAAAGCCGGTGGTACAGGCCTGAACCTAACTGCTGCGAATCATGTATTACACGCAGATCGCTGGTGGAATCCTGCAGTTGAAAATCAAGCAACAGACCGCGCATACAGAATCGGTCAAACGCAATTTGTTCAGGTGCATAAGTTTATAACGATTGGGACCATTGAAGAAAAAATTGATAAAATGATTGAAATTAAATCGGCATTATCGGAAGAATTGATTCAGTCAAGCAATTGGTTAACCGATCTTGAGGAACATGAATTAATGGATTTATTAATGTTAGATACCCATGCCATGAGATAAAGATGTAAAACAGAGTCGAGTGCAAGATGCTCGACTCTGTTTTTTAGTCTCTTGAAATCCAATTACGTTTTCCATATTTAATTGTTTGTTCTCTACTATGTAGAGGATAGGAGAAATGGGATCATCACTGCTGTGCGGTCGGGCAGCAGTGATTTTTTATCACCTCCTTTAAACTTATTTATAAATCGAGGATGAATAGAGGGGCAGAAAAATTTTAGAAGGGCGTTTTCTGATTTATTAAAGCAAATTAAATTTCTAGGACACAAACACAATTGCAAGTCGTTTTTTGACAAAAATTATAATTAGAGTTACTGTTAGGGTAATTTTAAGTCTAAGGATGATGATCGTTTGATCGTTCTAGGAGAGATTTTAATTTTCTAAGGAAAGATGAAGGAGTTTCATGAGTTTTCCAGGCAGCGTTTTGGAATGCCAACACAAAAGACATTTGATGTTTGGTACTATTTAAAGCTTGTCCTTTGTTAGCTGTCCCTCGTTAAGCCTGCTGAAGCAAAGACTTATTTTCCCCATTAATTAAGGTACCGGCATATTCTGCACTTGTTCCGGAAGAACAAAATCATCGCTTACAGCTGAGCTATTTTGAGTCGGTCCACTTTTTGCTGCAGGTTTTTTTAATATAAAGAATCGGACATCATCTACAATGACTTCTGTTGTATAAATTTTGACATTTTCCTTATTCGTAAAAGACCTTGTTTGCAAGCGTCCATTCACCCCTACCAATGAGCCCTTTCCACAGTAGTTTACAACTCGTTCTGCAAGCCTTCCCCATGCTATGCAGCTAACAAAATCGACATCTACATTTCCTTGACTGTTTCGGTAGTTGCGATTGATTGCTATGACAAAATTGGTTTGTACACGATTCTCTGAA
>DAMDNS010000021.1:0-13619 GCA_032083605.1 Ureibacillus sp. | reverse complement strand
CCAATATATAAACATGTATTATTAATTTGTATGCTTTCATAATAATGAAAGGGATAAAAGAGATTTGCATGCGAAAGCAAAACCCTCATCGAATTGAATCGAATCATAAAAATTATCCCCCTTAGCCAAATTTCTATACAACTTAGAGTCCTTTCCTCCACTGAAACCCAGTTCACAGGCTTTTTACTCTGTGTACAATTTTTTCTATGTTTAAGAAGTTAAATAAAGGAAACCTTAAATATAGGAAAAAGGAGGACAACAACATGAAACAATCTGAAATGCAACAGTTAAAAGATACATTGTTGGAGGAACTTAAAGATTTAAAAGAAGGACTTGAAACTCATGATGATATCGAGAGCACAGAGTTATCCAATTATGATAATCATCCTGGTGATATTGCTTCAGATTTAACAATACAATTGACAGAATATGCAATGGACGATTTTAAACAAGAGAGTATTGATAAAATAGAAGCGGCATTAAAAGCAATGGAGGATGGAACTTATGGAGAATGTAAAGTTTGTCATAAGGAAATTCCTTTTGAGCGTCTAGAGGCAGTTCCCACAACTCTTACATGTGTAGAACATAGCCAAGAAAAAGTGGATATGGAAACACGACCTGTTGAAGAAGAAATTATGAATGAGCTTTCATCTAAATCTTTAAAGACAGTGGATTTCGAAGATGGTTCAGGAGAGTTCCCTTCATCGGATAGTCCGCAAGATGTCCCACAAGAGGTAATTCATCAAAATAACCAGGAAACAACAATTCGAGATCAATTTCAATAAAGAGAAAGTTTTCACTGAGAAATATGGAATTTATCATCCCGTTTCCTATACAATATAGTTATATTGAATTGGTGGGGGATACATGAATATTATTGATTTGCATTGTGATGTATTGGATAAATTAACGCGACTTGAGGATGCGAATTTCCGAAATGATTCGAGATTGAGTGCAAGCTTAGAGAAATTAAAAGCTGGTAATGTTAAAGTGCAAACTTTTGCAATCTTTGTCAATTCAAACATTCCGGACAATGAAAAATTCCTATCAGCAGCCCGACAAATAGAAGCATTCCATACTAAGGTATTGAGTGAACCGGAAATGGTACACATAACGGATTGGGAGCAGCTGAAAAGCCTTGAAGATGGTCAAATCGGTGCTATATTAAGCCTAGAGGGCTGTGATTGTATTGGGGAAGACTTATTGAAGCTGGAGCATATTTTAAATGCAGGCGTGAAATTAGTCGGTTTAACATGGAATCATGAGAATGGGGTTGCCTATGGTGCTTCAGAGGATCCTTCAAAGGGATTGAAACCTTTTGCAAGAGAGGTTGTTCAATTATTGAATGAACGTAATGTAATTATTGATGTATCCCATTTAAATGAACAAGGGTTCTATGATTTGCTTCCAATAGCAAACCATCTCATTGCCAGCCATAGCAATGCAAGAGCGCTTTGTGATCACCCTAGAAATTTGACTGATACACAAATCCGGGATCTAGTAAGGCATGGCGGCAGAATGCATGTAGTATTTTATCCTCCCTTTGTTGAAGAAGGGAAAGAAAGTGCAACAATTGATTCTTTAGTGAAGCATGTGGAGCATATCGCATCCCTAGTTGGCATACAGCATATTGGCTTTGGCTCCGATTTTGATGGAATGGATCTATCTATTGAACACTTGGCAAATGCAGGACAGTACGAGAATTTTATAAAAGCGTTATTGAAAACATTTACCTATGAAGAAGTTTCAATAATGTCCAATAGAGGTTTTAATAAATATGTAATGAAGAATTTAGCGCGAGGGTAACAACTCTCACGCTTTTTTTAGCAGATAGGAATAGGAAAGCATAAGCTATAAAGGAAATCCGTCAAAGATTCGCTCGTCAACTCGATCTATTCTGGTCGAGTTGTATTTTTCTAATTGGAATTATTATTCATCATAGACAGATTAAAATGAATGAGGAAACATTATCAATATGGTATATGTAAAAAAAGTGATATGATAGAATAGATAGCGTAAATTCGAAAACAATACACATAAAGCATTTAAAGCCATAGTAGAAAGAAAGATATTTCTATTATTTTAACGGAATCAATTTCCGGATAAGTGCACCAAGCTTATCACTAAAATGGCTTGTGCTTAAGTTTTTTTAGGCAAAACTGCCTTTGATGGAGGGAAATTCAATGCATCAGAAGTGGTTATATACCACTGAAGTAGAAGTGGAAACAGTAAATTCAAGATTATCCTTCTATATTGAAACGATCGAGGTAAGTCGATTATCTGCCCTGGCATTTTATGCAGCTGGCGAAACACAATATAAAGGACAACGCTTTTTTTGGCAAAATCGTGAGAAAACATTTACATTAGTTGGTCTGGGCCATGCTTATAAACTTGAAAATAATGAAGGCGATGACCGTTTTGATTTAATAGAAAAGCAATGGAAAGCACTAACGAAAAATATAGTAAAAGAAGAAAGAGAACCTCAGCCAATTCTGTTTGGAGGGTTTACCTTTGATCCGGAAAATGACAAAAAAGGAGAGTGGGATGGTTTCCCGCAAAGCTTTTTTGCAGTAGCTACATATCAACTCGTTATACGAAACGATAAAGCGTATATCAGTATTCATTTAATAACGGATAAAGAAAATAGTCTTGAGGAATTTGAACAGCTGCGACTAGAACGAGATCAGTTACTGCATGCAGCACAAGTAAAAGAATTAAAAACATATACTAAGCCACTGATGACAAACTATCATGAGTTGTATAAAGATGACTATCTTCAAACCATTTCAAATGTCACAAGTCTTATCAAGGCCAATGAAGCTAAAAAAGTCGTGATTGCCCGGTCATTAGAAATGGAATTCAAGGATACAGTAACCTCTCCACAAGTATTGTCACATGTCGTGAATGAACAACCAGAAAGCTATTTATTCGGCTTGGAGCACGAGGATGTTTTATTCTTTGGGGCATCTCCAGAACGATTAGTAAAAGTGGAAAATGGACAAGCCTATTCTTCATGTGTTGCAGGCTCTATAAAACGTGGGAAAACTGCACTTGAAGATAAGCAGCTTGGTGAGAGTCTGCTAAATGATGCGAAAAATCTAGGAGAGCATCAATATGTTGTTGAAATGATTGCCGAAACTTTTGCAAAAAATTGTATTCAATTTAAAGTACCAAAACGACCGCAGCTGTTAAAAATCCGAGATATTCAACATTTATATACACCTGTTGAAGGGAAGCTGTCAGAGGATGCAACTATCTTACAGTTGGTGAAGCATCTTCATCCAACACCGGCTCTAGGGGGTGTACCTCGTCAAGAGGCCATGGCTGTTATTCGTGAAAACGAATCGATGAATCGTGGATTATATGCCGCACCTCTTGGGTGGATTGATGCAGAGGGCAATGGTGAATTTGCAGTTGCAATTCGTTCCGCAGCATTAAAGGAAAATAAAGCGTACCTATATGCTGGAGGCGGAATTGTTGCGGATTCGGAGCCAATCCCGGAGTATGAAGAGACTTTGGTGAAATTCCGTCCGATGTTACGTGCTTTAGGAGGACAGCTACATGAATGACCGTGAAATATTAACGAATTATGTATATAAATTCGTTGCATCACTAATGCAAAATGGTGTAGAGGATGTTGTAATTAGCCCTGGCTCCCGCTCAACACCTCTAGCCTATGCATTTGCTTCAACTAAAAATTTATCAATCTATCGACAGGTCGATGAGCGCTCCGCAGCATTCTTTGCATTAGGAATTGCAAAAGCAAAAGCAAAGCCAGTTGTACTTTTATGTACTTCTGGTACTGCAGCAGCCAACTATTATCCAGCAATTGTAGAAGCGAAGTATGCTCGAATACCGCTTATCGTCATTACTGCTGACAGACCACATGAGCTGCGGGAAGTAGGGGCTCCACAAGCTATAAACCAAGTAGGGCTTTATGGAGAACGCATGAAATGGAGTGCAGAGTTTCCAATACCAGACGATGCAAAACCAACTTTGCCATATATAGAACGACATATTGCGAGAGGTATTAGCATAGCTACAACTGCACCATTTGGACCAGTTCATTTTAATGTCCCGTTCCGTGAGCCATTGCTGATCGATTTTCAGGATGAGCTTCCAAAGCCAACTTTTAAAAACAGTTTCGTTGGACAGGTATCACCAGCTAATGAGGCAATAGAAATGCTTGCCGAAATGATTAGTAATACCCCAAGAGGGTTTATTATTGTTGGGGAATTATCCATCGGGACTGATTTGCAGCAGATATGGTCCTTTATCCGCAAGTTAAAGTGGCCTGTACTTGTTGAAAGCTTATCAAACTTAAGAACCAATGTACCGGAAGACTGTGAACCGTATCTAATTTCTACATATGATGCGTTATTAAAAAATACTGCATTTAAACAGCAGGTTGTTGCCGATACGGTTATTCGTTTTGGAGCTCAGCCAGTCTCCAAATTTTTAACAAATTTCTTGGTGGAAACAATGCCAGCAAATTATATAGTGATTGATGAAGACCCAATGTTCCGTGATTCAGCTGCTGTTTCTACCCATTTTATCCATGCGTCGGTTGGCGAGTGGCTACATGAGTTAAACATGGACAATTCGGTATTTAATAAAGAATACTTAACGAAGTGGCAAAAAAGTGAAGCAATTGCTGCCAAGCATATAAAAGCTTATCCGAATGATGCACAGGACGAAGGGGCAGTGGTTCACTATTTAATCGAAAACTTGCCAAACGAAACCGACCTGTTTGTCAGCAGCAGTATGCCGATTCGCGATATTGATACTTTTTTATTGCCTACGAATAAGGATATTCAGGTATTTGCCAATCGTGGGGCAAATGGTATTGATGGCGTAATGTCAACCGCGATTGGATTTGGACAGGGAAGAAAAAAACGAGAATTGTATTTGCTGATTGGTGATTTAGCCTTTTTGCATGATGTAAACGCATTAATTACTACTCGTTATCAGGCATGTAAAATCAATGTAATTGTATTTAATAATGATGGTGGAGGAATCTTTTCATATCTTGCTCAGTCGACTGTGAAAGAATATTACGAAGATCTCTTTGGAACGCCTACAGCATTACAATTTGCGGATGTTGCAAAAATGTACGAAATGGAATATATCCAGATTAAAGAATTTGATGAAATGGAGAAATTATTGGAACCACAAAATAATCCACTTCGTTTGATTGAAATTTTTACAGATCGCCAGGAAAACGTGGTCAGCCACCGCAAACTTTGGCAGCGCATTCATGAGGAGCTGGGGCAATGAAATTAAAGGCTCGTGGTCTGACAGTAAATGTCCGAATTTGGCATGAACAATTAGAGCAAACTATCGTTATGCTGCATGGATTTACTGGAAGTACTGCAACATGGAACAAAATTGCTGCATCTTTAACTGATAATCGTCTTGTTGCCATCGACCTAGTTGGACATGGTGAAACAGATTCACCTCAAGACGTGGCAGCATATACAATGGAAGAGCAAATTCAATTATTGGATGAAATCTTTCGTCAGTTAGATCTTCATGAAGTTATTTTACTTGGCTATTCGATGGGGGGAAGGGTTGCATTAGCTTATGCGACAGCTTTCCCTAGTCGTATTTCACACCTTGTTCTGGAGAGTGCTTCCCCTGGTCTGAAAACGGCAGAGGAAAGAATAGCACGACGAAATTCAGACGCGGAGTTAGCAAATAAAATTATGCAAAATGGTATCGAATCCTTTGTTAGTAAATGGGAGGACATTCCACTCTTCGCAACTCAAAAAAAGCTACCCCAGGATGTACAACAAGCAGTAAGAGAAGAACGGATGGCCCAATGTGAGATTGGGTTGGCCAACAGCTTAAAAGGCATGGGGACAGGTGCTCAAAACTCTCTTTGGCCATACCTGAAAAAGCTTGAAATGCCAGTTACCTTAATAACTGGGACACTAGATACAAAATTTTGTAAAATAGCTGAGGAAATGCAAGTGCTTTTACAAAAAGGGCAGCTAGTTTCTGTCAATAATGTAGGGCATGCAATTCATGTGGAAAATCCTGAACAATTTGCTACAATAGTAAAGGATGCTATAAAGATTACTGAAAGCTAATCTAGGTACGGTCTACAAAGCCGTATCTTAAAGAAACAATATTCTTTTGAATAAAGGGATTGGCTGATAGGCTAATCTTGGAGCATTAAAGAGACAAACTAAGGGGGTACTTAAAAATGACTCGTGAATGGACAAGCTTACATACTTACGAAGATATTAAGTATGAATTGTATAACGGAATTGCTAAAATTACGATTAACCGTCCAGAGGTTCGTAATGCATTCCGTCCAAAAACAACTGCAGAATTAATCGATGCATTTTCCCGTGCACGCGATGATGAGCGTGTAGGCGTTATCATCTTAACTGGTGAAGGCGAAATGGCATTCTGTTCTGGTGGAGACCAGAAAGTGCGTGGTCATGGCGGCTATGTTGGAGATGACAATATTCCACGTTTAAACGTACTTGATCTTCAAACATTAATCCGTAAAATTCCAAAACCTGTTGTAGCAATGGTAGCTGGTTATGCTATTGGCGGAGGTCACGTATTACATATTGTATGTGACTTAACAATTGCGGCAGAAAATGCGCGTTTCGGTCAAACTGGTCCACGTGTAGGTTCATTTGACGGTGGTTACGGTGCAGGATATTTAGCTCGAATCGTAGGTCATAAAAAGGCACGTGAAATCTGGTTCTTATGCCGTCAATACAATGCACAAGAAGCACTTGATATGGGATTGGTTAATACAGTTGTGCCTTTAGACCAATTAGAAGACGAAACAGTAAAATGGTGTGAGGAAATCCTTGAATTATCACCAATGGCTCTACGCTTCTTAAAAGCTGCATTCAACGCTGACTCTGACGGCTTAGCAGGGATTCAACAGCTTGCCGGAGATGCTACACTTCTTTACTATACTTCAGACGAAGCGAAAGAAGGCCGCGATGCATTTAAAGAAAAACGTAAACCAGACTTCGGTCAATTTCCAAGATTCCCTTGATTTTTAGGAAGAATTATTTATCAATAAATAGGGTAAAGTAAAGCAAGAGAAAATCCTTCTCTTGCTTTTTTTAATGCAAATGTACCACTAAATGTCTGCAAGTAACTGCAAGGAGAGGTGAAAAATGAAGCATTCTCCTAACATTCAAAACGAAAATAATGAGTCGGTTATTAATTGTCAGTCGCTTTATAATTTGAATACAGATGCAATTCTTATCATCAACAGCTCTGGTGTAATTCAACATGCAAACCCAGCCAGCGAAAAAATAATAGGTTATCCGTTAAATGAAATGATGAGTAAATCATTTATTTCTTTTATTGAGGACAATACACATAATAAGGCATGGTTTGCCGATTTGATGGAAGGAATTTTGAATAATACTAGAATACAATTACGTCACCAAACTGGAAAACAGCTTAATTGTTTAGTGAAATGCATTCCGATTGATGAATCTGATTTAAATAAGGGGTTATTCTTAGGGTTAAAGGATATGACCGAATATGATTCCTTAATTACTAAGTACCGGGAAAGTGAATTAGATTTTAGGATAATCGCAGAAAATGTACAAGATGTCATTATTTTAATGAACGAACATAGACATTATCTATATGTTTCTCCTTCAGCTAAGGAGATGTTTGGATTTGATAAAAACACGGTAGAAGCAAAGCTGCAAAAAAACCCATTTTGTTATAATCATCCTGATTACACAGAGCTTCTGGATCAAATCTATATTGATTCAAGGGAGACGGGAAAACCATTTCAAATCGTTATTAAAGTACTGCATAAGGAGAAAGGATGGGTTTGGGCTGAATTGAAAGGGACACCAGTTTACGATGATGATGATAACTTTCGACAAATGGTCCTAGTGGTACGAGATATCTCGCTGCAAAAGGAAAAACAAGAAATGTTGGAGTACTATGCTTATCATGATCCTTTAACAGGATTGCCAAACCGTCGTTATTTCGAAAAAAACCTAGGAGAATCTATTGAAAAACTGAATTTAAAAGGGCATACTTTCTCTCTAATTTTGTTTGATATTGATGACTTTAAGCAAATCAATGATACATGGGGTCATGGAATCGGAGATCAAGTAATACAAGAAGTGGCCAATCGTACAAAGGAAGTAATTGGTGAAGGTGGAATCGCCTCTAGGCTAGGTGGAGATGAATTCATAGTGCTTTTATATAATTGTAAAACTGAAGAAGAACTCACAAAGGTTATTAAAGAGATACAAAAAGCTCTTTCGAAAGAAATTCTTACTGAGAAAAATACTATTTCAATTACAAATAGTATAGGTGCAACGATTTGCACGAAAAAACATATGAGTGAAACCTACTATTTCAAAAATGCAGATGTAGCTCTTTACGAGGTAAAGCAACATGGGAAAAATCAATTCCATATAAATTATTCATAATTAGGCTTTCCTATTGGGTGAGCCTTTTTTGGCGGATAAAAATAGATATTCCCAAAAGCTTGGCTAATTTTGTCCCAGTAGGGTTTCTTTGTTTGAACTTTTCACTATTAGAGTTAAAATAAGTATGCAAGAATTGGAGGAATGACAATGTATCCGAACTGGATTTTACAGCGTGCAAACATAACGCCAACACGAATGGCGTTAAATTATGAAAGTGAAGCATGGACCTTTGAAGAAATAAAAAATATATCTGTTAAACGCGCAGAACAACTTATAGCATTGGGCATCAAACCAAATAGTCGTGTGGCTATTCTTGGCCCAAGTCAACCACGACTTATTTTTATGATGTATGCATGTATGCACCTCCAATGCGAAATGGTAATGTTGAATCGGAAATTATCAAAAGTTGAGCTCCAATATCAAATAGATGATGCGGAAGTAGAAAGTGTATTAGTAGATGATGAAGATTTCTCGCTTCTGCCAGAAACACAATCAGCTCTTCTCTTTTCAACAGTTGAAGGCACGCCAGGACAATCCATTGCGATTAGCAAAGAATGGCCAATCAATCAAACTGTTTCAATCATGTATACCTCGGGAACAACGGGATTACCCAAGGGAGTCCGTCAGACGGTAGGAAATCACCAATCAAGCGCATTAGCATCGGTTTTAAATATTGGATTATCTGAAGACGATGTATGGCTTTGCGCGGTACCCTTATTCCATATAAGCGGGTTTTCGATTTTGGTTCGTTCATTACTATACGGAAATGCAGTAAAGCTCTATAAAAAATTTGATGCGGATGGAGCGGTATTAGATATTGCAACAGGGCGAGTAACACATATGTCCGCAGTAGCCGTCATGCTGCAAAGCGTGTTACAGGGACTAGAGCAACGCGGACTAGAAGCTTCTTCCAAGTTTAAAATGATTTTAGCAGGTGGTGGACCAGTTCCGGAGAATTATATTGAACGAGCTCATAGATTAAAATTGATGGTTTCTCAAACTTATGGAATGACGGAAACCTCTTCCCAGACTGCAACCTTATCTAATGAAGATGCATTAAGAAAATTAGGCTCTGCCGGAAAGCCATTATTCTTTAATCAAATCCAAATCGCAGATAGTGAATCTCCTTATGCGAACGGAGAAATACTAATTCGGGGTCCCCATGTGACACCTGGATATATTGGGCGTTTTTCTGAAAAAAGCGCTACTGTTGATGGCTGGTTACATACAGGCGATATCGGTTACTTAGATGAAGACGGCTATTTATTTGTCGTAGATCGCCGTTCGGATTTGATTATTTCGGGAGGGGAAAATATTTATCCCGCAGAAATTGAAAATGTTTTACTTAGCCACGAAGCCATTCAAGAAGCTGGTGTTTGTGGGATAGAGGATGAAAGATGGGGACAGGTCCCAGCAGCATTTATTGTCCTAAAAACAGATGTGACCGAAAAAGAGATAACTCAGTTTTGTATGGAAAGATTAGCAAAATATAAGGTGCCGAAGTATTTTTATGTCGTTGCTGAACTGCCTCGAAATGGTTCAGATAAATTAATGAGAAGAAAATTAAAAGATTTGACTAAATAATTAAAGGTTCACCCCGGAAAAATCTGAGGTGAACCTTTTTCAATAGTATTAATTTAAAGCTTGTTTTAATGTTTCAATATTTTTTTCCATTAATGTAATGTAAGTTTCGCCATTTTTAATATCTTCTTCTGTTAATACGCTTAAATTATGCAATTCAAGTGAATCAGCACCAACTTCATTTTGTATCACAGTAGAGAGTTTAGATGAGACATTTTGTTCAAATAATATATAGGATACCTGGAGCATTTCTGCTTGATCGACGATTTCAGTTAATTCCTTTTGTGAAGGCTCGCTTTGAGAATTGATGCCTGCAATTGCAATTTGCTCCAATCCGTATTGTTCAGCGATATACCCAAAGGAAGCATGGGAAACAAAGAAGGTTTTCGATTCTGCCGCTGAAGCCATTTGTGTAAACTCTTGATCTAATTCTTGTAACTCGCTAATTAGCTGCTCATAGTTTTCATTAAATAGCTGTTCTTGGTCAGGAGCTGCAGCAACAAGCTCATCTTTAACAGCAGTTGCCAAATCTTGTGCAAGATTAGGAGATAACCAAATGTGTGGGTCGATATCCCCGTGATTATGTCCTTCATGACCCTCAGCCTCGTGGTCATGTTCTTCCTCTTCGTGTGTTTCTCCTTCGTGGTCATGTTCTTCTTCTGTTGATGCATGAAGCTTGTCATCTGAAATTGCATCAGACGTCGCAATCATTTTTACGTTTTCATTTTTTAAAGTGTTCTTGGCATTTTCAACAAATCCTTCCAAACCAAGACCGATATAGAAGAATAAGTCAGCATCAGCTAAAGCCATCATATCAGACTGTGTAGGTTCAAAAGTATGCTCATTTGTTCCTGGTGGGTAAATGGATGAAACATTGACAGTGTCTCCGCCAATACGCTCGGCAAAATAGCTTAATGGATATACTGTTGTATAAACATCTATTTTATCAGTAGCAGCATCATCAGTTTTGGATGCTTCGTTGTTTGTCGATGTTGTACTATTACATGCTGTTAATCCAAGGAAAAGGGCAGCAGACAATAGCAAAAAAGATAATTTTTTCAAAACTTATCAAACCTTTCTAAATAGTAATAATTACGATTTATAATTTCAACATCCTCAATAATACATGAAGTAAGTAAAAAAGACAATGAGAAATTTTATATTTCTTATATATAAATCAAAAAAATTACTATTCGAAGGGTTTTTCCCATAAAAAAACCCTCGAATTATTTTTTCTTCGAAGGCCATTTTTCGGGTACCGGATCAAATCCACCCGGATGGAATGGTTGGCATTTTAAAATTCTGATTATAGTTAGAATAATGCCCTTGATCGCCCCATGTTTTTGGAAAGCCTCTAAGCCATATTGAGAGCAGGTTGGGTGAAAGCGACAAGATGGTGGCGTTATTGGGGAAATAACTTTTCGATAAAATGTAATAAGCCAAATAAAAGGGTATTTCATGGATTTTATTCTCCTGACTTCTTTGAATGGACTTGGTTTGGTTTTGGATCAACCGGTTGCTTAAATATACTTTTTCTTTTATTCATAATAAAAATGATAGCGCCAATAATAATAATGAAATACATAACAGCAACCAAAATAATAATTGCGAAAGTAGTATCCAAAAAATCACCTCATCTTACATTATAAAGCATGAGCGAAAAAACTAATGAGATAAAACTTGAACAATTATAGAACAGATGCTTAAAAAATGAAATGTTTTAAACAATTTCATAAGGGTTATAGTATTTATGTCATATAGAAAGAGTTAAAAGCTCTTATTAAAAAATATAAATGAGGTGGGTATTATGGCAAATAAACCATTGATAGACCAATTAAACGATTTAGTAGCAACTACATCCGTACTTTATACAAAACTTCACAATTATCACTGGTATGTGAATGGACCATCCTTCTTTACACTCCATGTGAAATTTGAGGAGCTATACAATGAAGTAACCTTGAATTTGGATGAAATCGCAGAACGTATTTTATCAAAAGGTGGAAAGCCTGTTGCTACATTAACAGAGCATCTGGAAATGTCGCATATTCGAGAAGCGACTGGTACGGAATCGACAGAAGAAATGGTTGAAACAATCGTTAGTGATTTTAAAACAATCATGGGCTTCCTGAAAGAAGCAATGCAGCAAGCTGCTGAAGAAGGGGATGACCGTACAGAGGATATGCTGAACGCAATGGCACAAAGTTTAGATAAGCATGTTTGGATGCTGTCGGCGTTCTTGGGAAATAATCAATAATCGCTTGAAATTGACGACAAATTTAAAAGTGATTATTTTTTGGGTCTTTTGCTTAAAAATCACACTTCTTTCCAGTATGAATAGTTCAGTTTTTTTCGCTGCATACTGTTTGAAAAGGAGTTGATTATTATCGAAACAACTATTTATGTTTCTGTTGCTAATCAGTCTTACAGCTATTTGCCGTTAGGATTGCCTTGTGAATTTAAGCTTCAGTTAGAGGAACAGAAAGCACGATTATTTGAAAAGCTGTTTTTACAGTTAAATTCCTTGGAATTCGATAATATTGTTCGGGCTCATTTACCATACATCCCTTATCACTTGGATGAGTCAAATGATGAAATAGATACTCGAATGAAGAAAATATATGCGCTAATACATGAATTTGGTGATCAGCATACAAAAGATTTTGTAGAACAATTACCTTATTTCCATTGATTCCTAAACATCCCTTAGCTAGACTGTTAGTAAGAAGGAAGTGGCTTAAGGGATGTTTACTTTTATCGACGAAAATGGTTGTAAGTGTGAGTTGAGCTTTACTGAAGGACCTTTTGAAATTGTACCAAAACACGTATTAGTGCTCGTTTTTTATCAAGGTAAATGGCTATGTACCATTAATAAGAAGCGCGGTATTGAATTTCCAGGAGGAAAGGTAGAACCAAATGAGACATTGGAGCAAGCTGCAATTCGTGAGGTGTATGAAGAAACAGCTGTACATATTTCTGATTTGGAATGGTTCGCCTATTATGTAGTGCATGATACAAACCCATTTTGTAAAGTTGTGTTTACAGCAAAAGTCGAACAAATCGATGAATTTGTTGAAGAACATGAAACACTGGGAATGACTTGGCTTAGCTTTGAGGAATTAGAAAATCATCCGAATTTAAGTTTTTATATGAAGGATGAAGGTATGAAAAAGATGTTACAGGAAGTGAAGCATCATGAAAGACAATGGTAGTATTGAATTAATCAGAAGCTATCCATCACCTAACCCCAAAGTGATGCTACATGAAATTATCTATTGGTCAGAAGGGCTTCGGGTGAAGGGTCTATTAGCTAAACCAAAAAAAGAAGGGCAATATGAAGCGTTACTTTATTTGCGCGGTGGTTTACAGTCCATCGGTATGGTTCGTGCATCAAGGATTGCTCAATTTGCGAGTCAAGGCTTGGTCGTTTTTGCCCCCTATTATCGAGGCAATCGTGGTGGGGAAGGTAGAGATGAAATGGCTGGAGCGGACCGTTTTGATGCCGTGAATGCTATAGACATCTTAAAAAAATGTGCCAACGTAAAAGAAATTCATCTTTTTGGTTTTTCTCGTGGAGGCTTAATGGCTCTATGGACA
>DAMDNS010000020.1:0-13808 GCA_032083605.1 Ureibacillus sp. | reverse complement strand
TCAGCTTGCTCCATTACCTGGAAGATGGAGGTGTCGAAAAAGAAAAAATCATTTTGAATGACCGTTTGGATATTGCTTTGTTAATGGGTATCCCAAGTATTCATTTACCGGAAAAAGGCATTCCTGTAAAAATGGTTAAACAACATTATCCACAAATAAGAGTTGGCCGTTCTGTTCATTCTTTGGAGGGAGCAAAAAGAGCGGAACGAGATGGGGCGGACTATGTTTTATATGGCCATTGCTTTCAAACGGATAGCAAAAAAGGAATGACGCCAAATGGCATCGAGCCTATTCTCGAAATGATAGAGGAGCTAACAATCCCGGTTTTTGCAATAGGTGGAATTACATTGGAAAAAATAGACACCTTGCGACAAGTAAAAACGAATGGAATAGCGGTAATGTCGGGAATTTTTTCTGCAGAAAACCCAATCTATTCAACAAAACAATATTACGAGGCGATAAAACATGAATCAAAAATTTGAAGTAGCCATAATTGGCGGTGGAATAATCGGTTGCTCAATTGCTTACTATTTAGCCAAGGAAAAGATGAATGTGGCAATATTTGAAGCCGGTCAAATAGGTTCAAAATCTACTAGCGCTGCTGCTGGAATGCTTGGAGCTCACTCCGAGTGTGATGATGATTTTGATGTATTTTTCCCTTTTGCAAGAAGCAGTCAGTATGCCTATACCCAACTTTTAGAAGAATTAAAAGATTTGAGTGGTTTTGATATCGGGTACAAAAAGGGCGGTATTTTAAAGCTTGCTTACAATGAGGCTGATAGACAGCGACTTAGATCCATCTTATCGCAGCCGACCGTAAAGTGGCTGGACAAAGAGGCTGTATGGGAGATGGAACCGGATGTTTCGTCCAATGTGCTGGGAGCGGCCTACATTGAAGAAGATATCAGTATTTTGCCAAGTGCAGCTTGTCAGGCATTTGCCAAAAGTGCCCAAATCCTTGGGGCTTCTCTTTTCGAATTTTCCCCTGTACTGGATATTCAAAAGAAAGATAAAGGCTACCTGATCCAAACAGCAACAAAACAAGTTGAAGCCAAGCAAGTTGTGGTGGCGAGCGGGGTTTGGAGTTCAACATTTTTTAAACAGCTTGGGCTGGATCATCAATTGACACCGGTCAAAGGGGAATGCATTTCAGTAATAGATGAAAAAGCCACTTTAAAACATACACTCTTTCATGATCATTCCTACATTGTGCCAAGAAATAACGGAAGGCTTGTGATTGGAGCTACCATGGTCGAGAATGACTGGAATGAAAGAGTCAGTGTCGGTGGAATTGAAAATTTGATTGCCAAGGCAAAAACGATGCTCCCGACTATTGTGGATATGAAAATGGATTCATTTTGGGCTGGATTGCGTCCACAAACATTTGACCAAAAACCATTCATCGGTCAGCACCCTGAAGAGGAAGGGATTTTATTTGCTGCAGGACATTATCGAAATGGAATTTTGCTTGCTCCAGCAACGGGGCAAATGATTCGTGATTTGATACTTAATAGAAATATAAATACCGAATGGGTGAAGGCTTTTAAAATCGATCGTCCACAGCCATTTGTATTAAGCAGGTGAAAAAATGTCAATTACATTAAACGGAAAGTATATACATCTTCAAGAAGGCGTCAATACGGTTGAACAATTACTTTCCCATTATCATTTAGAAAACCGAATTGTCGTAGTTGAAGTGAACAAGGAAATTGTCATGAAAGAAAACTATAAAACAATGACTCTCTCTCATGGGGATATTGTTGAACTTATTCATTTTGTAGGAGGAGGATGAACATGTTGAAAATTGCTGATCGCACGTTTCAATCAAGACTTTTATTGGGGACGGGAAAATATCCATCATTTGAAATTCAAAAGAAAGCGGTAGAAGAATCGGAATCGGAAATTTTAACCTTTGCTGTAAGAAGAATGGATATTTTCTCGGAAGAACAACCTAATTTTCTTGAACAGCTGGATTTATCAAAATATACGCTGCTTCCTAATACGGCTGGTGCAAAAAACGCAGAAGAGGCCGTACGGATAGCGAAATTGGCGAAAGCCTCCGGATTATGCGACATGATTAAAGTGGAAGTCATTGGAGATGATCGAACACTCTTGCCAGATCCAATTGAAACATTAAAGGCCTCAGAAATGTTATTGGCAGAAGGATTTATTGTGCTGCCTTATACTTCGGATGATGTGGTGCTGGCAAGACGCCTTGAGGAGCTTGGGGTACACGCCGTAATGCCTGGTGCATCACCAATTGGATCCGGAAAGGGAATTATCAATCCAATTAACCTGAAGTTTATTATTGAACAGTCTTCGATTCCCGTAATTATCGATGCGGGGATTGGTTCTCCGAAAGATGCAGCATTCGCAATGGAGCTTGGTGCGGACGGAGTGTTACTAAATACAGCTGTTTCTGGTGCTAAAGATCCTGTTAAAATGGCACAGGCAATGAAGCTTGCAGTACAAGCTGGGAGATTGGGATTTGAAGCTGGAAGAATAGAAGAAAAAGAGTATGCGGTGGCGAGCAGTCCAAAAACTGGGATGGTGTCATCTTGACGACTCGGTATTCAAGGCAAGAGTTATTCTTGGGAAGTAAGGCACAAGCCAAAATAGAAGAGGCTAGTGTTATCATCATAGGTGCGGGAGCTCTTGGTTCTGCAAGTGCCGAAATGCTGGTAAGAGCTGGAATAGGGCGTGTCACACTAGTCGATCGCGATTATGTCGAGTTAAGCAATTTACAAAGACAGCAATTATATACGGAAGAAGATGTAAACAATCAATTGCCAAAAGCCATCGCTGCCAAAACACGACTCCAGCAAATCAACAGCGAAATTACTATTAATAGCTTCGTGGAGGATGTGAATGGCCTGAATATTGAAGCATTAATAAAAAATCATTCAGTGATAGTGGATGCTACTGATAATTTCGAAACGAGTTTAATAGTCAATGATGCAGCAGTGAAAAGTGGAATACCATATTTATTTGGAGCGTGTGTTGGAAGTTATGGCCTTACCTATCCAGTTATTCCGCGTGAAACACCTTGCTTACACTGTTTACTAAACCATTTGCCAATGGATGGATTGACATGTGATACTGTTGGCGTGATAGGTCCGATCGTTCAAATTACTGCGGCATTACAGGTTACACAAGCTTTACAATTCCTTTCAGATATACCACTTTCTCCGAAGCTCCAATCAATGGATATTTGGAAAAATGAAAAAGCGGAAATCGATGTGACTCGATTAAAAAATAAAAATTGTCCGACTTGTGGAGAAAATCCCTCCTATCCATTTTTACAGTTTGAAAACCAGGTTAAAACAGATATATTATGTGGAAGAAATGCTGTTCAGCTAAGACCAGGCATGCTGCCGAAAAGTTATTCTCTCCCTCGATTGTTGGAGAGAGTGGGGAATTACATTGCTAATCCTGTATTAAACCAATATTTGCTTTCATGCAAATTTGAAGATTATCGAATCGTGTTCTTTAAGGATGGCCGAGCCATCATTCACGGAACGAATGAAGCGAAAAAAGCAAGAGCTGTATATAACCGATTTATTCAATTTTATTAGGAAATACATCAATTGCTAAGTGAAGAATGCTTAGAGTAATTAAAATGGCGTTTTCTGATTTCGAGAAAACGCCTATTTTTATTGCCGGATATAGGAATAAGACTTGGTGGGATTTCTTGCAATAGAGATTACTCATTTTCGTGCAACACCACAAACCTTGTGTTAAATATGACTGGAGAAAGTTTAGCGAAACGGGAAAAAGGGAAAAATTATGTATATAATTAAACTGAAAATAGGCTAGAAAATTCATAAGCTAAGAGATGAAATCTAAAAAGAAAAGAGGAGATGCAGTGAAAAAACTCATAGTTCTAACGTTTATTATTGTGGTGATGACTGCTTGTGGAAATGAAGACGAAACAGCATTACAACCGGACAATAAAGAACAGCTAGTGGAGGATGTTGAAGCAGCGAATGGTCAGAAGGAAGAACAGGGTACAGAAAAAGAAGAACATGCTGATGCAAATACAAATGCAGCAAGTGGGAGCGATACACAATCAAGAAGCTTCCAAAGCTTTGTTCCTAGTGAATGGGACATTACACTACCTTCAGATTTTCCTGTTACACAAGGAAAATATTTAACTGCTCTCACATCTTCTCAACCGGATGCAGTAACTTTTGAATTTTATGAAACTGATAGAGAATTAGCTGTAAACGATTCGAATATAAAAAAAATTGGTGAATTCATTGGACGTTTAGAAATTACTAAATTTGCAACGGAAGAAGCTGCAGGCGAAGAAATAGATAAGAGCGTTTTCGCTGGTGGTGAAGCTGTAGATTTAGGTCATGGCATAACTGGGTATCAGGATGGTGGAGCAGGCTCGTTATTTACAAGTTGGAATGAAGGTCGTTGGGCCATTATAGCCCGTTCCACAACGGAAAAATCGGAACAAAGCTTAGCGACAGCAAAAGAGACTGTAGAATTTTTGGAAACAAATAAGATGCCAATTCCAAAGCAGTATGGCCATTTGCATATTGATACGGAACAAAGCGGCAGTCTTGCAAAATGGCAAAAGCAAAACTTGGTTTATTCACTCACGGATTTCGGTGACAAAACACTGGAGTGGCTAGTAACTTTTAAATAAAAGATTCACATTAATTATCAAATCTCCTTTTGAAGATAGGATGGGAGTAATTCTCTTCAACAATCGGCGCTTTCCTGGAACAAGGAAAGTGCTTTTTATTATAGGGCCCTAATTGAACAACACTTTTTAAAGAAAGTGGATATTTATGGTAAAAGTAGGCGGGGATAAAATGGGAAACACGTCTTGTTACATTTAATGGCCAGATGGTGGAGTAGCACTTATAAAGGGAATCTGGCTATTTTTGTTGAATCATTTAAGTAAGAATACTATGAAAGGATTGATGGAAGTGGAAAATAGTAAACAGAAATCCAATGTTGGTCATACAATTTTCAAGCCAACTGGGGTACGCCACGAATTCCCTCATATTGATCTAGAAAAACAGCAAGTGAAATGTGCTGTTATTTATCAAGAAAAGACGTATATGACTGTTATTGTGGATATAAAATCAAATAGTGTAAAAATAGAAGGCAGTATTGATGAATTAGGGGATTTATCAATGAATAGGGAAGCTACTATTGATCTGTTTAAACAGGAAGCAAGGTTCTTCATTGATAATAAAATTGCTAATGCGAAAGAATATTATGATGAAATTATCAAAAACCTTTCTTGAATGAACTGGCGCAACAATCAATTAAAATAAATTAATACTAACCATAATAGGAAGTAATTCTGCACCAAGAATTGCGTCTTTTTCAATTTATATGTCTTTGAAGTAAGCTCTATAGAAAGAAGGAAGAAAATTAGGGGGAAATACTTGATGAATTGTGAAACTAATGGTAAAAAATACTGTCCAACATAATAGGCGGTGATGAAATTGAAAAGTTTAATGTTGATTTTTGCTAGTATACTTTTATCAGTCGGTATCTCAGGTTGCCAGGAAAGCAATAGAGTTGAGGTTCACGACACGAATGAATCAAAATCAAAGATAGAGGCTTCAGATTTTGTTCTTGAAATCACAACCCCAGCTGTTGTAGAGAAAGGAAGTACCCTAAAAGTGAATGGGACTCTAACGTATAAAGGTAATGATACGATAAACTTGTTTCATGGGGGACCGGTTGTTCGTTTTACATTTACGGGGAGCAATGAGACGCATACGTTTACCGACATCGGATTATCCACGGAGCTAAAACCCGGTGAGAACATAGAAGTCGAGGACGAATTTTATGTGTGGAAAAAGGGGAAACAAAGCCTTTCTGCAAGAACCACAATACTAGAAGTTAATGGGGAACTGATTGAGGGGGTTGGCAATGAAAAATATATTAAAGAAAATATGAATGAACGTGCTCTCGAAATAGAGAAGAGCAAGATTACTATTGAACCTATTGAAATTATAGTTAAATAATAGATAAGAATAAAAAATCTAGCTTTAGAATTATCTAATTTTTAATAAATTTCCAAAAATTTAATTGACATCTGTTTTTTAACCGCTTACACTTAAGTTAGTTATTAGACATTAGAACATTTAGCTTGTTGTAATATGCTACTTAGTAAAATGAAAAGAGTTGTTAATATGGCATTAAGTGAAGATCGCCGTATTGGTAAACACGCTATCCTGCTTTTGCTTTCCGAGGATTCAACTGAACATATGGCATTGCTCGATCAGTTGAATTGGAAGAGTTGTACGGGAAAAGTTGGAGCGATGGATACGCATAAGGTAGTGGCTGCAATTGAAACTGCCGCCAAGAAAAATGGGGTTATAAATCCAGAACTTTATCGCGAATCTCACGCATTATACCATGCGATTATTGAAGCGCTGAGTGGGATAACGAGAGGTCAAGTGCAAATAGGTTCTGTACTTAGAACAGTTGGTTTATCATTCGCTGTTTTACGTGGAAACCCATATGACAATGAGCAAGAGGGAGACTGGATTGCTGTTTCCTTATACGGAACAATTGGTGCACCGGTTAGAGGATCTGAGCACGAAACAATTGGTTTAGGCATTAATCACATATAATTTGCCCATAGTATTTAGATAATAGGGGGCTATATCAAGAAATCATTTTTTTAGTGATTTCTTTGATATAGCCCTCTTTTGTTTTGAATTTTAAAGAATTTGAAGGGAGAGAAATAGATGGTTACATTAAATGGCCAAACACTTACTTTTTCGGATGTGCGAAAGGTTTTATTTGAAGGAGAAAAAGTTGTTTATTCCGAAGAGAGCATGAGAAAGGTTCAGGAAAGCCGAAAAGCGGTTGAAAAAATCGTTTCCGAAGAGAGAATTGTTTACGGAATCACAACAGGTTTTGGAAAATTTAGTGATGTACTTATAGGCAAAGAGGATGTCGAAGCGCTGCAGCTAAATTTAATCCGTTCCCATGCTTGCGGGGTAGGAGAGCCTTTTGACGAGGTTGTTTCCCGTGCGATGATTCTTCTTCGAGCCAATGCACTATTAAAGGGCTTTTCCGGTGTACTTCCTGTTGTCATCGAAAGATTGCTGGAGTTATTAAATGCCGGGATTCATCCGGTAATTCCGCAGCAAGGATCTTTGGGGGCAAGCGGTGATTTAGCTCCTCTTTCACATTTAGCTTTAGTGTTAGTTGGGGAAGGAGAAGTCTTTTATAAGGGCGAGAAAACATCTGCAATACATGCATTAAAGAAAGAAGCGATCCTCCCGATTACATTAACAGCAAAAGAAGGCTTGGCACTGATAAATGGTACGCAGGCGATGACCGCGATGGGGGTTGTTGCTTACCTGGAAGCAGAAAAATTAGCTTACCAAACGGAACTAATTGCATCAGTTACCCTGGAAGGATTACGAGGGATTATAGATGCCTTTGACGAAGACATCCATCTAGCTCGAGGCTATAGGGAGCAAGTAGAAGTGGCAGAGCGCATTCGAGGTTACTTGGCAGATAGTTCTTTAATCACTAAACAGGGCGAGCTTCGTGTACAGGATGCCTATTCCATTCGATGTATCCCTCAGGTACATGGTGCTACGTGGCAGGCATTAAACTACGTGAAAGATAAATTGGAAATAGAAATGAATGCTGCAACCGATAATCCGTTAATTTTTGATAACGGGGATAAAGTTTTATCTGGCGGTAATTTCCACGGTCAACCGATTGCATTTGCCATGGATTTCTTGGCAATAGCAATTGCGGAACTAGCCAACATTTCAGAACGCAGGATTGAACGACTCGTCAATCCACAATTAAATGATTTACCGCCGTTTTTAAGTCCTGTTCCAGGTTTGCAATCGGGAGCGATGATTATGCAATATGTCGCAGCATCCCTTGTCTCTGAAAACAAGACTTTGGCACATCCGGCAAGTGTGGATTCCATTCCTTCATCTGCAAACCAAGAGGATCATGTCAGCATGGGGACGATTGGAGCTCGACATGCCTATCAAGTAATCACAAATACACGTCGAGTGTTGGCGATTGAGGCCATTTGTGCTCTGCAGGCTGCGGAAATTCGCGGGAAAGACAAAATGGCATCAGCTACACGCAATCTATTGGAGAGTGCACGAGATATTGTTCCATCTATTATTGCAGATCGAGTGTTTTCTAAGGATATTGAGGCAATGAATGTCTGGTTAAAGAATGGAATCTTTCATTTTAAAAAAAGTGAATCATTAATCTAGAGATAGGTTAGTAGGATATAGATGGTTGCAGGAAAAGGTTATTAACACCACTACCGGGAGGGAAATGATTATGAAAGAGACAGTAAACAAAAAGGTTATTCGATATGAAGGTACAAAGCTAAATACGAAAGGCTGGCAACAAGAGGCCGTTCTTCGTATGTTAATGAATAATCTAGATCCAGATGTGGCAGAAAGACCTGAAGATTTAGTTGTATATGGAGGAATCGGGAAAGCTGCCCGTAACTGGGAATCTTTTGATGCGATTGTTAAATCACTTAAAGAACTCGAAAATGATGAAACCTTGCTTGTGCAATCTGGTAAGCCCGTGGCAATTTTTAGAACGCATTCGGATGCTCCGCGTGTTCTTCTTGCAAATTCGAACATTGTGCCAGCCTATGCAAATTGGGAAACATTCCATGAACTTGATAAAAGAGGGCTGATGATGTATGGCCAAATGACGGCAGGCAGCTGGATATATATTGGTTCTCAAGGAATTGTCCAAGGAACGTATGAAACATTTGCGGAACTAGCCAAGCAGCATTTTAACAATACGCTTAAAGGTACGATCACTGTAACGGCAGGGTTAGGTGGAATGGGTGGTGCACAGCCACTTGCAGTCACAATGAATGGTGGAGTATGTATTGCCATCGAGGTGGATGAAACAAGAATTGATCGCCGAATTGAAACGCGCTACACAGATGTAAAAGCTTATACTTTGGATGAAGCGATTCAAATGGGTGAGGAAGCGAAGAAAGAGGGGAAAGCATTATCTATTGGTTTATTAGGAAACGCTTCAGATATTCTCCCTGAAATGATTGCGAGAAACTTCATCCCTGATGTCCTAACAGATCAAACATCTGCACATGATCCGCTAAACGGCTATGTTCCTTCAGGGATGTCACTTGAAGCAGCAGCTGCTAAACGAAGCTCAAACCCGAAAGAATATGTTGAGCTTTCAAAAGCATCGATGGCGACACATGTAAAATCGATGCTTGAGATGATGGAAAAAGGAGCAATCACCTTTGACTATGGAAACAATATTCGTCAAATGGCCAAAGATGAAGGTGTAGAAAATGCATTCGATTTCCCGGGATTTGTTCCAGCCTATATCCGTCCACAATTTTGTGAAGGCAAAGGTCCTTTCCGTTGGGTTGCTCTGTCAGGAGATCCGGAAGATATTTATAAAACAGACCAAGCAATTTTACGCGAATATAGCGACAATGAGCATTTATGCAATTGGATTCGTATGGCACAAGACAAAATACAGTTCCAAGGCCTCCCTTCAAGAATTTGCTGGTTAGGATATGGCGAACGTGCCCGTTTCGGAAAAATTATAAACGACATGGTTGCAAGTGGCGAGCTGAAAGCCCCTGTTGTAATCGGTCGTGATCACCTAGATTCTGGCTCAGTTGCTTCACCAAATCGTGAAACGGAAGCGATGAAGGACGGTTCGGATGTTGTGGCGGATTGGCCAATTTTAAATGCAATGCTAAATGCAGTAGGCGGCGCGACATGGGTTTCCGTACATCACGGAGGAGGAGTAGGGATGGGCTACTCATTACATGCTGGAGTGGTGATTGTAGCAGATGGTACGAAGGAAGCGGAGGCCCGAATTGAGCGAGTATTGACAACAGACCCGGGAATGGGCGTCGTGCGTCACGCTGATGCTGGTTATGAGCTTGCAAAGAAAACCGCGCGAGAAAAAGGAATCAAGATGCCGATGCTTGATAAAGGAGCTGACCAATAATGTCAAAACCTCTCTGGATTAAGCACGCAGCACAATTGGCAACACTTGCAACTGAAGTAAAGGGTCCACGCAGTAAAGAAGCGATGTCTGATCTAGGGTTGATCGAAGACGGCAGCTTGTGGATTGAGGATGGAATTATTCAGGCTGTAGGGACTACAACAGAGCTTGAAAAACGCTATTCCGAAAAGGCTCATTCAGCAGAAATTGTCAATGCCATGAACCATTTAGTCACACCTGGATTAGTAGATCCCCATACACATGTGGTTTATGGGGGGAGTCGTGAGCATGAATTCGAAAAGCGGCTTAAAGGGGCGACCTATATGGAGATTATGAATGCGGGTGGAGGAATTCACGCGACAACCCGAATGACAAGGGAAGCAACAGAAGATGAGCTGGTTGAGCAAACGTCACGTCGCCTTGACTCCTTCCTAGCTCATGGGGTAACAACTGTTGAAGGGAAAAGCGGTTATGGGATGAATCTTGAAACAGAGCTTAAGCAATTACGAGTAATGAAAAGGCTGCAGGAACAGCATATGATCGATATCGTTCCGACATTTATGGGTGCTCATGCCGTCCCATCCGAATATAAAGGGCGAGAAGATGAATTTGTTGATCATTTGATACACGATATGTTACCCGCAGTAGCTGAGGAAAAGCTGGCAGAGTTTAATGATGTATTTTGTGAAAAAGGTGTTTATACACCTGAACAATCTGAGCGGATTTTAGAAGCAGGAAAACGTTTGGGGTTAATCCCTAAAATCCATGCAGATGAAATTGAGCCTTATAAGGGAGCAGAATTAGCAGCAAAAATAGGGGCCATTTCAGCCGAGCATTTGTTAAAAGCGTCAGAAGCAGGTATAAAAGCAATGGCGAAGTCGGGAACAATCGCTTGTCTACTCCCTGCTACAGCCTTGTATTTACGTGAAGAGGCAGCGCAAGGCAGAAAGATGATTGACGAAGGTGTAGCTGTGGCGATTTCAACCGATTGCAATCCAGGATCTTCACCAACAACATCGATGCCACTTGTGATGAATTTAGCTTGTATTTCGATGCGTCTTACTCCGGCTGAAAGCTTAACCGCAGCGACGTATAACGCAGCTTGTGCAATCAACCGACAAGAGCAGGTAGGATCACTTGAAGTAGGGAAACAAGCGGATATTGTATTATGGAATACAAAAAGCTATCAGGAACTGCAATACTTATTTGGTGTAAACCATGTAAAGGCTGTATGGAAAAAAGGTGTAAAGGTGGTGTAATATGAGTGAATCTTGGCTTCAAGAACATGAATGGTCATGGAATCTTCCAGCAGGAGATTACCCAATGTATGTTCATCATTGGGTGAACAAACTGAAAAACATAAATGATACACCTGATCTGATTCTTTATGGTGCACCGATTTCGAGATCTTCAATTAGTGTGTCTGGTGCATCCTTATATCCAACAGAATTTCGACGAATGTGGAAAGGATTTGCTACTTATAACCTGGACGAAAAAGTGGATTTAACCGACTACCTGGTAGCAGATGCTGGAGATGTAGCGATGCATATGACAGATATTCTTTTATCCCATCAGCGGATTCAAGAGACAACAACTTATTTAGCAAACCGCTACCCAGGCACCACAATGTGTATGATTGGCGGGGACCATTCCACAACTGCGTGTGCAGTTCGAGGGATTAATGAAGCTTTTTCAAATGAAACCATTGGCATCTTGCAGCTTGATACGCATCTTGATGTGAGAGATCCGAAGGAATTAGGACCGGCAAATGGCACTCCAATCAGGCAATTAATTGATGGGAAAATCGTCAATGGAGAAAATGTCGTTAATATTGGTTTGCATGGCTACTATAATGCGAAGCCGTTGATAGATTATGCCATCGAACATAATATTCAAATGGTGACATTGAAGCAAGCACTAAAAAATGGGCTAGTCAATACAATTCAAGGAGCGCTCAAGCAACTATCGGCAAAAGTTGATCGTATCTATGTAACGGTTGATATGGACGTACTTGATATATCAGTCGCACCAGGTGTCCCGGCATCTACTCCAGGCGGGATGACTACGATTGAATTGTTTGATAGTTTACTAGAAATCGGTAAGCATTCCACTGTTAAGCATATAGATTTTGTTTGTCTAGATCCCAGCAAAGATTCAGTGGTTGCCGAAACGGTAAAGGCGGGCGTGTATGCTTGGTTACAATTCGTTACAGGGCGTATTATGCAAAACAGAGTAACTTATTGAACTATACAGCTAATATAATAAAATTGTTATTAAGTTTATGTCGCACTTCTAAAATATAGGAGTGCGATTTTTATTCATGATATTTTCTTGATTAAGTCTTCAATAATCCTTTGAATTCTGGCGTGGAAGAGTTGTTTCAAGAACCCAATTTACATTGCAAAGCTTTTCCATTTCAGTGTTTTACAATTTTCGACATGTTGAAAAGGATATAATAGAATATATAGTTTTGAGTAATAGGGCAAAATCTATTAAATGAGGAGAGAAAAACTGGTACCTAGAAAGGAAGATGAGGATTTATGCATAATACAAGTCTTGGAATAATGGATTCTTCTCTCGAAAACCAAATTGATTGGTGGAAAGCAATTGTCAATTCCATAAACGATGGTGTCCTTGTTATTGATTCTGAAGGAATTGTTCGATTGGTAAATCCAGAGTATTTAAAGATTACAGGTGTCACTTCTAGTATTATTGGAAAGTTATTAACAGAAACGCGTCCTGGTGCTCAATTAACTCAAACATTAATCGATCGAAAAACTAGGGTAGGAGTTTACCGTAAAACAGAAAATCGAGAATATATCGTTGACATGGCTCCGATTATTGTTAATGAAAAAGTGATAGGAGCAGTTTCAGTTTGCAAGAGTTTGAATGAAGTTCATAAGCTATCAAAAGAATTGAAACTAAAAGGTGAGAAATTAGAGCAACTACAGAAAAAAATGAGTTCCTTGTATCAAGCAAACTACACGTTTAATCAAATTATCGGTAAAAATAAGGGGCTAAAGGAAGTAGTTAATGTGGCAGAAAAGGTTGCCGACACAGACTTGCCAATTCTAATCTCGGGTGAAAGTGGAACAGGAAAAGAACTGTTTGCTCAGTCTATACATAATGAGAGTAAACGAAAGAATACACCGTTTGTGCCTGTTAATTGTGCCGCAATTCCTCCCTCGCTTTTAGAAAGCGAGTTATTTGGATACGGAGACGGGGCATTTACCAGTGCGGCAAAAGGCGGGAAGATCGGTTTGTTCGAAATGGCGAACAATGGGACAATATTTCTGGATGAAATTGGAGATATGTCATTCGAGCTTCAAGCAAAGTTATTAAGGGTGTTACAAGAAAAAAAGATTCGCAGAGTTGGGGAAACAAATGAAAAGGAAATAAACGTAAGAATTATCGCTGCAACCCACCGTGATTTGCCACAACTTGTGAAAAAGAACTATTTCCGTGAAGATTTGTTTTATCGTCTTAATGTGATTAGTCTCCATATACCACCCTTACGTGAAAGAAAAGAAGACATCCCTGAACTAATTCACTCCTTCTTTCAGTCATCAGTTATAAATTTGTCTTTAGAGCAGGAAACCACAGATTATACGATTGACCCACATACATTAAGATTTCTGCAGACATATGAATGGCCCGGAAATGTCCGTGAACTAAAAAATATAATAGATTATGCCACTTGTATGGTGGAAGGAAGTGAAATAAAAATTGAACATCTACCAGAGACTATTACAAAGAATAGAATAGATCAACTTGATTCAAATGGAAGAAGTAGCTCTTACGGTTCCTTGCAAGAAGCGATTCAA
>DAMDNS010000019.1:0-13891 GCA_032083605.1 Ureibacillus sp. | reverse complement strand
GCGGAGATACACTTCGCTGATGGACATCAAAAACCCGAATCGATTCCCTTTAACGGAGATACCACTCGCTGTCGGGCATCTACAACCTGGATCGATTCCCTTTACCGGAGGTACACTTCGCTGATGGGCATCAAAAACCCGAATCGATTCCCTTTAACGGAGTTACACTTCGCTGATGGGCATCAAAAACCCGAATCGATTCACTTTACCGGAGTTACCACTCGCTGACAGGCATCGATAACCTGATCGATTCCCTTTAACGGAGTTACCACTCGCTGTCGGGCATCGACAAACCTGATTGATTCCCTTTAACGGAGATACACTTCGCTGATGGGCATCAAAAACCCGAATCGATTCCCTTTACCGGAGGTACACTTCGCTGATGGGCATCAATAACCCGAATCAATTCCCTTTAACGTAGTTACCACTCGCTGACGGGCATCAATAACCTGGATTGTTTCCCTTTAACGGAGTTACACTTCGCTGACGGGCATCGACAACCCGAATTGATTCCCTTTAACGGAGATACACTTCGCTGATGGGCATCAAAAACCCGGATTGATTCCCTTTAACGTAGATACCACTCGCTAATGGGCATCGATAATCAGTTTCAAAACTTGCCCACGGAATCAATCCATCCTACAAAGACATGCGTTATTCCATCCCTCCCATACACTTTCCAATTCCATTTCAAAATTGCCCCCTCTACCCAACATGACAAAAATGTCACTTTACATTCTCTTACATCAATGGTTTCTATACAGGTTAGGCTATAGTATAGAGTGCGAAGGAGGATGAAACAATGACATCCATTATACAAACAAAAAATTTATCGAAGTCCTATGGCGAGACACAAGTATTAAAAAATATTGATTTAACAATTGAACAAGGTGAATTCACTGCAATTATGGGTCCATCTGGTTCCGGAAAAACAACCTTGATGAATACCCTTTCCACAATCGATAGCTTTAATGCTGGCGACGTTTGGATTGAGGGAAAATCTCTGTTGGATATGAAAAAGAAACATTTGCGGGAATTCCGTCAAAAACGAATGGGCTTCATTTTCCAGGATTACAATCTGCTTGATACTTTAACAGTGAAAGAAAATATTCTGCTACCGCTCTCTTTACAGAAAACACCTGTTGCCGAGATGGAAGAGCGATTAGGAAAACTAGTTGAAGCCTTAAATATTGAAGCAGTTCTAGACAAATATCCATCCGAAATTTCCGGTGGACAAAAGCAGCGGACTGCAGCGGCAAGAGCACTTATTACGAATCCGGCCATTGTCTTTGCAGATGAACCTACCGGTGCCCTTGATTCCCGTTCCGCTACTCAATTACTGGAACAAATCCAATTCTTAAATAATCTGTTTAAGACAACCGTTTTGATGATTACCCATGACCCTTATGCAGCCAGCTATTGCCGACGCGTAATTTTCCTGCGTGATGGAAAAATCGTCAACGAAATGTTCAAGGGCGAGCAAACTGAAAAGGAATTCTTTGACCAAATCTTGACGATCCAAAGTGCTTTGGGTGGTGAAAGACGTTGAGCTTAATCGATTTATCTTGGCGTAATATGAAGCGCAACTTCCGTTTATATACGATTTATTTCATTTCCATGCTTGTCGGAGTGGTTATCTACTTTACCTTTTCAGGGTTAATGTATAACGAAGATGTGGTGGCAGCGATTCAAAATAAAGAAAACTACCAAACCGTTATTTTGATTGCTTCTGTTATCGTCTTTCTATTTATTGTGTTCTTTATTTTGTATGCGAACTCATTTTTCATGAAGCAACGAAAAAAAGAATTCGGGATGTATTTACTTTACGGAATGAAGGAAAGACAAGTTGCCGCAATGGTTTTCTTTGAAACCCTATTCTTGAGTGCATTTGCTGTGGCTGGTGGTATCTTAATCGGTGGATTGCTATCGAAATTTTTCGGAATGGTATTAATGAACTTAATGCACTACAACGATGATATTTCTTTTGCGTTTCCGCTTAAGGCGATTCTTTCAACGATTCTGTTATTCTCTTTGTTGATTGTGATTATTACGATTCAAAGCTACTTCAATGTACGTCGTGTACAGCTGGTTGAACTGTTTCATGCAAAGGAAAAAATGGATAAGCCCTTCAAATTCTCTTTTGTGCTGGCGATTTTATCTATTTTATTGATTGCTTCGTCTTATTACACAATTACTTTATCCGGACATACGAATATCTGGAAAGATCATTTTAATGCAACTTTAATCGCAACAACAATCGCATTAATGATCGGGACATATCTATTTTTCCGCCAGTTCTCTGGCTGGCTTCTGCAAAAAATGAGTCAAAGTAAAAATTACTTAGTTGGCAATAAAATGCTGTGGATTTCCTCCCTGCGTTTTTCGATTCGCGGCAACACAATCAACTTTACGTTTAACTCACTGATTAGTGCGATTGTTATTTTTGGCGTTGGATTTATTGCAGTGGACTATGCCGTGAAAGCGGACGTTGTCAAAAAAGAATTCCCAAATCATTTTGCCTTTTCTACTCCAGATGAGGAAACTCTGAAAAGAATCGAAGAAATATTGGATGACTCACACCCGATTCTTGCACATGAAACGATTACGGGCATTCAAACAGATAAAATTTCAGATCGAACACCTTACTTTAGCTACCCTGCATATTACACTGAGGAGTTTACTCTTTTCCCCGAATCCCAGCTGAATGCCATTGTGGATTTACGCGGGGTTGGCGAGAAAGTAGATGTGGAAGAGAACGAAGCGATTCTTTTAACAAGAGGATTGGATGAACCTACAAAGTATTCCGACTTGACGATAACTATTTTGGAGGACCGGAAATTTGAAGTAGTTGAAAAAATTCGTTATCCGTTATTAAGCATTCCGACTAGTCCCGGAGCAGAGGATTCGGGTCTTCAACCTTCTGTACTTGTTATTTCCGACGAGGCATTTGCTTCCTTGAACGAACATCATGCACTTTCGTCTTTTGAAATTTTTAAAGTTGAAGATGCAAATACTTCTAATGAAGAATCGCGAAAAATACACGATCTATTGATGAAAACGGATGGTGCCTATTATTCAGCCTATGTCGACGAGTATTCCTCAAATACAGAATCATCCTCATTAATTCTGTTCTCGGTAGCCTTTTTTGCAGTCATTGCCCTATTTGCATTAGGAAGTGTGATTTACTTTAAACAGCTGCGTGAGGCGACGGAAGAGAAAGAACGCTACGTTATACTACGCAAAATGGGCGTTGAAGACAAAAAGCTTAAAAAAATTATCCGCAAACAATTACTTTTCGTATTCCTGCCGCCATTAATACTTGGATTGGCACACAGTTGGTTCCTTTTATACTATACGGTAATTCAAGTAATCCAGGATCTCCCTTCCCTGACAACGATTATTTTTTCCGTGATGGGTCTATATGTATTAACGTATTTCATCTTCTACTTATCCTCAACATCGATTTACTACAAGATTATCAACGAAAAAAACAAGTGATGAGTTACTCGTCACTTGTTTTTTGTCTTATTAAATATGGGTCATGATTTTTCGGAAAGTGAATGACGAATTCGGTATAGTTTCCAAGCTCAGATGTACTAGTTATAAAAGCTCCAAGTTTATTCGATAATTCCTGCGCTAAATACAATCCCATCCCTGTTGACTTTGAATGGGTACGCCCTGTTTCCCCGGTAAAACCTCGGTTAAAAATTCGAGGAATATCTTTTTGACTAATTCCTATACCATTATCGCGAAGAATCAATTGTTTTTCTTGCGGGGTTTCATTCACCGAAATCATAATTTCTCCACCATTTCCCGTATACTTCAGGCTATTTGTCAGCAGCTGATTGATAATGAATAACAGCCACTTGGCATCACTTTGTACTTTAAGCGCTTCAGCCTGCAGATTGATTCGAATTTTTTTCGCAAAGAAGGTTTTTGAATGGGACTTAACAAGCTCCTTTGCTATCTGAATCACATCACAATTTTGAATGTTATAATCCTGGTTAAAACTATCCAGCTTGGCATAATAAAGCGCTTGGTCGACATAGTTTTCAATCTTCCCGATTTCTTCCCTTAAACTGTCGGCATCCATATCCGTTTGCTGCAGTAAGCGAAGAACCGCAATCGGCGTCTTGATTTCATGAAACCAGGAGACGATAAAATCATAATGCTCGTGTTGCTTAGTTTGAACCTCATTTTTGTCACGGATATGTTCTCTTTTCAAATCATCGATATACTGCTTCGCATAGTCTCCTTCCAAGGATAGACTCTCATAGTCATCGGTCTTCATTTGGCGGACTACCCGCGCATTTTGCTGAAAGCGTAATAACAAAAATCCTGTTAATACGATGAAGGAAAGGATGAGCGAATAGGAAAATATCCCCCATGCCCATCCCTCGTCGCTAGCAGCACTAAAGATAGCACATGGAATCAAGGTCCCTATTAAATACAAATAGATATAAGGCTTTTCATAGGAAAGAAAACGCAGGAAGCTCATTCGATCAAGTACCCCATTCCCTTTCGAGTAACGATGAAATCTTCCAGTCCAAAAGTGGCAACCTTTCTTCGCAAGCGATTTACATTTACGGTCAATGTATTGTCATCCACGAATTGTTCTTCATTCCACAGGGCTTGCATCATATCCTCCCTCGATACAATTTTCCCGACGTTGCGCATCATTAATTGCAATAGGATAAATTCGTTGCGGCTTAGCTCTGTCGTTTGCCCGTCCAATTCAATTGTTGAATTGGTTACATTTAGTTTGAGGCCTCGATGGATAAAACGAACAGCTTCATCTTCCTGATAGGTATATTTTCGTCTTAGCAGCGCACTAATTTTAGCCACCAAAATGTCCAAATCGAATGGCTTCTGGATAAAATCATCGCCCCCCATATTAATGGCCATGATGACATCCATGTTTTGATTTCTCGACGAAAGGAACATTATCGGTACCTTTGAAATGGTACGGATTTGCTGGCACCAGTAATATCCATCAAACACAGGAAGATTGATATCCAATAGAACAAGATGTGGTTCATTTTGCTCGAATTCTGATAGGATTCGGTCAAATTCAGTGACTTCAACCACATCATACTGCCATTTTTTCAACGTATCTGCGACAATGCGTCGTATTTTTTCATCGTCCTCTATTAACATGATTCTATACATGAAATCCCTCATCAGTGAATATAGTTTTTGTCATTATTTTATCATAAATACCCAGGTTATTCGGTCTGGGAACACTGGTGGATATATTGGAAATGATTGAATGTGCTATGCTTATCAGGAGTAGAGATGATTCTGCTTTTAATAGAAATCAGGAGGTACCGTTTTGAACAAAAAGCACATGATTATAGGGGAAGTATTTTTATTATTTTCCATCGTTTTATTTATAGCATTATTTTTTACCGACAAGGTTTTTAAATATATGGTACTTGGCTTTTCTTTCGTGAATAGGTCGTTAGGGTTAGTGCTTCTTACAGGACCGCTTTTCGTTGTGCCTATTTTCATTTTACTGGGTATTTTCTTGCTGGTTAAATGGGGATTTTACCGTAAGGGCACGGGGAAATTTTTTATTGCCGTTAACTATATTCTTTCCTTCGCTATAGTGGGATTATGCATCTATGGGATTTCGTTGCAATCGCAATATGAAAAAACCATTGAGTATTATGAGTCCAAGGAGAATCTGATTGAAACACTAGAACAACGATTAATCGATAGGAATCCCAATTTCACTCTCGAATTCATGGATGTAAAAGTTGTCGAAGGTAGTCCGATTTGGCAAGGTATTAAAGGAGATGATTCCTTTGCCCGAACGGATTTTAGCATTAAGGTAACTCCCAAAAATGAGATGGGTAGTGAAATGATTAAAAAATACGACTATATGCATGAAGGCCGGCAATTACAAATTCTCATAGACTGTCATTCAGATGGAAAGTGCACAATTGTTCCTAAACCGAACGGCCCAATCGTTTACTAGGAAAGGCTAATTTCGAACCAGAGATACTTCACTTCAGGTACCTCTGGTTTTTTAATGTCTAAACGGAAGACTCAAAATGTAGCCACTATAAAAAAACAGTTCCCGAAAGAAGAACGGAATCTTGCTGTTCAATGTCTTATACACAGAGGTTTGGGTCGGTGAAGAATACACTTCTTCCATTCCTGTATATTTTGCCATCACCGTTGCTCTTTTCATATGCAATGGGTCGCTTACAATCGTAAAGGTTTCAAAGCCATTCTTTTTTGCAATTTCATAGGCGTATTCGAGGTTCTCTTCCGTGATTTTCGATTTGGTTTCTATTAAGATATCCTCCTCGAGAATACCGTGCTTCAACGCATAGTTCCTTGCCACCTCGGATTCTGCAAACTGATCCCCATCCCCCTTACCACCAGTAAAGAGGATTTTATCGACATAGCCATTTTCATAGAGCCAGATCGAATGATTTACTCTTTCCCGTAAAACAGGCGATGGTTCATCATTCCAGACGGCAGCTCCAAGCACCACAGCGACATCCACTTCAACTAATTCAGCCTTCTTGCTAAAAGTCCAGATGCCGACTGCTGAATATACTAAGAAAAGAAGGAACAAGCCCATTGTGAGAAACACTGCTCTGATTGTTATTTTCTTCAATCCATTCCCACCTTGCAGGATACTAAATTTGTTCTAGATAGGTTCAGCGAAAAAAGACGGAATAGATGATATACCCCACTGCAACTAAAAGAATAAGAAGCCCGGTGCCCTTCCATCCAAACTCGCCAAGTCCCCCAGTTTGTCCATCATTAAATGAATCATTTAAATTGCCTGTCGGATTGTTTTTTAGCTCCTTTATCTTTAGGCGTTCCCTCTGTTGTTCCGGCGTTTCTTTGTTAGCCATGACTTTCCTCTCCTTTAGTGTAAACTACTGAAGGCACTTTAGTGATCGCTATTTCGACTTCTTTTTCCTGTAATCCATACTATCCCATGCCCAGTTAACGAAAACAAATACAGCAACATAATACAGAGCAAAAAGAATATTTCCACCAAAGTTAACAGGATCATCCTTGATGAAATCCTTCATTATAAGCAAAAGAAATAAAACTAGTACCATTAAAATGCGCTTTCTTAAAGCTGTCACAGCATCTGCTCCTTTAGGGTTTGGATTAGCTTTTACTTAAATACGTTTTCTCCGGGGAAGAGGTTTCAACATTTTCCCATCGACTAAACAAAAAAAGAACATCAATCCTCTTTAGATTAATGTCCTTCTCAAAACTTAGGAAACACCCTTCATCAATTTAGATAAGTCCAATTCATAGTGATAGAACTCAGTATCCTTTTCGTAGCCATTTTTTCCGTATAATCTTTGAGCAAATAAGTTATCCGGAGCTGTGCTAAGACTCAAGCTTTTTGCACCTGTTTCAATGGCGAAGTCTCTTGCTTTGTTAAGGAGCAGCTCGCCTACTCCTTGTTTTCTCGCTTCTTGATCCACATAGAGGTCATTTAAAATCCAGGCCCTTTTCATGGAAATGGATGAAAACGTCGGATAAAGTTGTGTAAAGCCAATAAATTTTTCATTATCTTTTACTACAAATATGACCGAATCCCGGCTTTCGATTCGTTCCCTTATGTATTCTTTGGCAGCTTCCAGGTTTGATTGTTGATTGTAAAACATTCGGTATAGATTAAATAAACGTGCAGTATCTTCCAACTCTTCCATAGTTGCTTGATAGATTTCCATTTTAATTTCTCTCCTTTGACTTTTTCAAAATAGCTACCGCTTCTATACTTGGCTCTTCAGGGAGTGCCAAGAATGTGTCGGTAACCTTCAACTTGAGTACCTCCTTCGTAAATTCGGTTCCAGCGATACTTTAACAATTTCAACATAAAAGGAATTAATCCTTCTTTGGATCAATGCCCTTTAAGAGATTAGGATAGCCACTTGGGTGGGATTTTTGGTATGTATTGGTAAAATCCAAAGCGTCCCATAAACTTCATATTCTCTTTCGCAAATATAAAAAAAGGGCATCAACTCTTATCGAATCAATGCTCGCCGCTAATTTTCCGGATATATTCATCGATAATCGGTGAATCGGGTGGACTTATATTTGATGGAAGTTCACTGAGTTTAAAGAATTTCAATTCTTGAACTTCACTTTCATTTTTTCTCAATTCGCCTTCAAACTCCCTGCATATGTATGCTGCAACAACAATATATACTTCATCACCATGGGGATATTTATAGTAAAATTGTTCTCCCGAATACACATTGAATAGCTCTAAATTATTGGCAATCAAACCCGTTTCTTCACGCAGCTCTCTTTTGGCGACTTGTTCCAGCGTCTCACCTAATTCAAGTGAGCCACCAGCCAGTGCCCAGCAGTTGTTATCTTGGCGAAGCTGCAATAATAAACGCTCCTCTTTATCTATTAAAATGACACAAGCGCCAGCCATTATAAGAGGACGGCTTCCAACCAGCTTTCTCAAGTCCTTGATATAGCCCAAAACATCACTCCTAAATGATTTAGTACCGTCATTCTAGCAAATTCAACAATTATCCATGGAAATCCTTTTCATTAATCGCTTTAATTTCTGCTCTGTGTCTGTTTCCCCTACCGGTGTGTAGATACTGCAGCGTAGGTCCATATCGCCTTGTACTTGCAGGGAGGTTAAGTTAAATAACATTTTTCCAGCTTTAGCGTGTCTAAATTCAATCATCATTTCTGGAGCCTTGTTTACTTGGCTTTCCTGCCATAAATTCTGAAATTCTGAATGGGCCCCACTCATTTCTTCAATAAATTGGTTATACCATTCATCGCCTAAATAATGCCCATAGTAGGTGCGGAAAATCGCAAGAAACCCCTTGGCAAAATGTTCCCAGTTAACGGCTAATGCTTTTAATTCTTTTCTTGCAAACACTAAACGAATCAAATTTCTTTCATCAGCCGGTACTTGATCAAAATCTAGAAACACATGGGCCGCAGCAGCATTCCATCCCACGATATGACAATGTCGATCTGTAATAATCATTGGACAATAGGTTAATTCTGCCAGGATTCTTTTTAAAGATGGCGTGAGCTCGGAAAAACTCTTTTTTGAATCCGCCATTTCCGACTTCGCTTCCAAAGCCAGATTATATAAGTAGTCTTTTTCGTCCTGATTTAATTGCAAGGCAGACGAAATACACTCAAGGACGCTTGAAGAAACCTTGATATCTCTTCCTTGCTCAAGCCATGTATACCAGGTCGTACTTACACCCGCCAATTGGGCAACCTCTTCCCTTCGTAAACCTGGTGTTCTTCTCCTCGTTCCAGCAGGCAATCCAATCGCTTCAGGCTTAATCCGAGCACGTTTCGCTTTTAAGAATGCCGATAAAGCTTCAAGTCGAGTTTTATCATTCATATTCAAAACTCCTCATCATCAAGTTAACATAGTAGTAATTATACCAGGATAAACGCTCCCATTGTAATAGGATAAATGCGTTGTAAAATACAAGTATAGTATTGAATTGGAGGGATGGAAAGTGGAACGAGTCGTGATTACAGGCATGGGAGTCGTTTCCCCTATAGGGAATGACATCAAGACATTCTGGAACAATTTAATCAATGGTGTATCGGGTATATCCACTATTGATACGTTTGATGTTACGGATCAGAAGACAAAAATTGCCGGGATTGTCCGAGATTTTGATGCAGGTAAACTTTTGGGATTGAAAGAAGCAAAACGTTTAGATCGCTTTTCTCAATTTGCTTTGGCTGCGGCTGAACAAGCATGGGAAGATTCTAAATTGGATCTAAACAGTCTAGATGGTGAAAGATTGGGCGTATACGTAGGCTCTGGCATAGGCGGCATTGAAACCTTGATTGAAAATATTGATATCCTTAGACAGAAGGGACCAAGGAGAGTCAGCCCTACTCTAATACCTGCCATGATTTCGAATGCTGCAGCTGCACAAATCAGCATCAAATGGAATGCAATGGGCCCTTCGCTATCTCCGGTTTCGGCTTGTGCAATCGGCAATACTTCCATTGGAGAAGCCTTTCGATTAATTCGTTCGGGTGAAGTGGATGTGATGTTTGCGGGTGGAACAGAGGCCGCTATAACAGACTTATCGATTGCCAGCTTCGGAAATGCAACTGCCCTCTCCACAAATAACGAGCATCCCACTAAAGCAAGTAGACCATTTGATGAAAACCGCGATGGATTCGTCATGTCAGAGGGAGCTGGAATTCTTATTTTAGAATCTTTATCCCATGCTTTACATAGAGGAGCAAAGATCTATGCAGAAATTATTGGTTATGGGGCTAGTTCTGATGCACATCACATGGTAGCTACCCATCCCGAAGGTAAAGGTGCTTATCTTGCCATGAAATCGGCTTTAAAAAGTGCCCATTTAGCAACTGAAGAAATTGATGTGATCAGTGCCCATGCAACGAGCACTAAAGTTGGCGACAGCTCTGAAACACTGGCGATTAAGCAACTGTTTGGAAAAAAGGCATATCAAATTCCAGTAACCGCGAATAAATCAATGATTGGCCATATGTTAGGGGCAGCTGGTGGTGTCGAAGCAATTGCTTTAGCAATGAGTTTGAAAGAAGAAACAATTCCTCCTACCATTAATCTAGAAAGTCCCGATCCATTATGCGATTTAGACTATGTTCCCAATGTTGCCCGAAAAGTGAAGATATGTACGGGGCTATCTAATTCTTTCGGCTTCGGTGGCCATAATGCGGCCATTGTTTTAAAGAAATATGAATAACTAGTATCTCTAACCGTTTCTTATTGAAACGGTTAGAGTTAACTCTTTACGAATGAACAAACCTGGATGTAAGCGTACTCTATCACTTTCCTTGAATCACACTAATTCCTTCTCTCCCCCAGATTTCTTAGTAGATAAGATCAATACTGCGATTCCCAGGAATAAGAGCAAGATACCGCACCATGATGTGAGGCTTAGGGCTTCGTCTAACAGGAACACACCTAACAATGAGGCCGTTAGCGGTTCACCCAATGAGAGTGTAACCGCAGTTGATGAAGAGACATTGGTTAGCCCCTTGGCAAAAAGAAGATAGGCGATTCCTGTTGCCACAATCCCAAGCTGAAGACTTACACCCACGCCTCGCAGACTTGCAATCCACGACATATCGAAAATAAATAAAAATGGTGAAAGCCATAGGGCACTTAAGGTAAAAACAATTGCTACTACGGATAGCGAGTCATGCTTTTCAACCATGCCCCGGCTAACCAAGGTATATCCCGCAAAAGATAACCCAGCCCCTAGAGACATGAGGATTCCCATAGGTTCTACACTCACGGTTTCCTTATTAATAAAGAGCATTAGGCAGCCTATTATCGAAAGCAAAGTCGAACACCACCAAACATTGGATGGACGAATTTTCAGATAGAGCCATTCGATCAGACCTGAAAAAATCGGTGCACTTCCAATGGCGACCACCGTCCCAATGGCGACTCCCGTAACCGATACCGCGGAGAAAAATAATGGTTGATATAGCGCCATACATAAAGAAGCAAAGAATGTTGCTTTAATGGGCCAATTTTCAAATTTGAATTTTCCCCTCACTAAAACAACCATGATTAAAAATAAACCTCCGACCGCTAGACGGCTTGCTCCAATCGCAATGGGATGGGCTGCTTCCGGTGCAAGCGCCTGGGTAGTTCCGGTAGTCCCCCAGAGCATTGCCGCCAGTAATATCAAGAAAGGAGATAATGTTGCCTTCATTTTAATGCTCACCTCAATAAAAAATAAAAAGAATATGTAAATTGATAATAGAAAATTGCTCAAAAACTTTCTTTACCAAATTTAATATCCTTTTTATCTATTATTAAGCAATCTATAATTATACGGAGAAATCCCTTCACACCCCACAAACCATCTTGTAAATGAGGATGAATTCACAAAGCCTAATTCCTCACTGATCTTTGTCATGGACCATCCGCTTGAAATCAATAAATGCTTGGCTTCCTTTAACCGAAGCTCTGATATATAAGCTTTTGGGCTTTTCCCTGTTTTTCTCTTGAACCAAGCTGAGTAATACACTGGATGATAATGTTCTAGTGCTGCTAGCGTTTCAAGTTTTATTGGCCCCCTAAAATTCCGGTGGATATAGTCAATCGAAGGTGAATTAGCGCTTTGAAGCTTGCTGGTGATGTACCTTGTCAAATCCAATATGGAAGAAGAAAATTCTTGATTTCTTTCCTCTTCCAGTAATAAATAGCGAATAGAAGTCCATTGTGAATCCAACTGTATGTACATGCTGTTTGTAGTTTCCGGTAAATATTGAGCAGGAATATCCAAGATTAAAAATTCATTGCGATCCATGGACCGATAGTTATGATCACAGTTTGGCGGAAGATAAAAGCAATAATCCGGTGTAAGATTGATTTCCTGCCACGGTGTTTCAAGATCCAAGGTCCCTTGCAGCGGAAAAAGAAATTGTCCAAACTCATGGTGGTGAGCGTTAAACTCTTTAGAATACGAACGTTTTTCGCATACAACTTGATTTAAACTGTGCATGAACTCCCCCATTTCCATTAGTTATCTGCTTCATTGAAAAACCTTTTCTAAAACGCTCTGCACGCTTCATTCCGATTCCAAATATTTTTAAGGTTGCTAATTTACAAAAAAGAAGTCACTTAATACTACTAGATATAAACATTGAGGCATCTTGATTCATAAAAATACGATTTCCGTGGTAGAAAGTTCTAATATCGACGGATTTAAATCCAGCTTCGGTTAAACTGTTTTGAATTTCTTCATGGACAAAGCCATTATGAACTTTCGGATGATTGATTTGCTCGTTTTTGTCAAAATCAATAATGATTAGCTTGCCACCCTCATTTAAAATGTTGAACAATTCTTGCAGGATTTTTTTAGTATCCGGGATATGAAGGAGAACGAGTGATACTAAAACTATGTCTGCCTTAAGTTCCGGTGTTTCTTGAGTGAAATCTGAATAAAGTACTTTAGCATTGGCTATTCCCCTGCGATAAATTTTACCCTCTGCCACATCCAGCATTTGCTTTGAAGAATCTACCAATAAAATAGAGTCTACTAAATCGGATAATTCCAGGCTAATTAGACCTGTACCACTCCCATAGTCCAATAAAGCTTTTGATTTGCAATTTTCCAATTGCGGTCTTACTTCCTCCGCTATCATTTTCGCTAATTCAATTCTTTCTTCCGTATCGTATCTTTTGGCCATCTGTTCGAAAACGTTATTTTCCATTGTCCCATTCCCCTATCTTAAAGCTATCTTGCGGTCAGTATAGCAAAATTCATGCTTTCAAGCACGATTCTCCCCTCAACGCACAAAGATGGTTGTATTTGAATTAAAACAGGAAACACTAGGTGAAGGAGTGATCCCATGAATACATTTATTTACTTCTTTCTAGTCCTTGGGTATCTTTGCTTTTTAATATGGGGACTACGCCTTTCAAAACGAAGGGGCTGGAATCTCACCAATGTACTGATACTCGTGATTGTTGGACTTATTTACGATAATCTCATCATTGCACTAGGAAAATTTATCGGCGAAGGAACATTACTTGAAGGCTTAAGCGTTGTGCGTTTCTGGCTACACGCTCTCTTCACGCCTACACTTATTCTATTTGCATTGGGTATCGGTTTTAAACTTGGGCTACCCTGGGCAAAAAAGACACTTTGGAAAGCCGTCTTTAGTTTACTAACGATAGGGTTGATTCTGTATGAGCTCTTTACTTCGGTCTATGGCCTAAAACTAAAGGCTAAGGAAGAAAACGGCATATTAATCTATGAAGGTATTGAATCATTTAGACCAGTGATGGTCATCTTGGTTGCCCTCGTTCTCCTCATTCTCGGCATTATTTTAATGAAAAAGTTTCATTTCCCATGGCTGTTAATCGGAACAACCGTCATGA
>DAMDNS010000018.1:0-13936 GCA_032083605.1 Ureibacillus sp. | reverse complement strand
AATGGGCGCTAAAGCAGGGTTTGTGGATACTATTGGTTTGGAATTGCAATATGAATTTAATCATATACAAGCAGATGAGGATGCAAATTATGAAAACGTATACACCTTTGATATTTCTAAACTTGAGCCACAGGTTTCAATTCCCCATTCACCCGATAACGTAAAATCTATTTCTGAAATTGAAGGAATTTCTATTCAGCAGGCATTTTTAGGAAGCTGTACAAATGGGAGATTAGAAGATTTACATGAAGCGGCAAAAATTTTAGAGGGCAAAAAGATTCATCCTGAGGTGAGGTTCATGGTAGCAGCGGCTTCTAATGAGATCTATTTAAAAGCTTTGCAAGATGGAACAGCTGAAATTCTTATTAGTGCCGGGGCAGTCTTTCTTCCTTCAGGTTGCGGGCCATGTGTAGGTACTCATCTTGGTGTCCCAGGTAATAATGAAGGAATCATTTCCTCTACGAATCGAAACTTTAGAGGTAGAATGGGAAATCGAAATTCAAATGTATACCTTGGTTCTCCAGCCACTGTTGCAGCTTCCGCTTTATTCGGGAAAATTACAGATCCTACAAAGCTTTTTAAGGAGGAAGTGAAATGATATTAAAGGGTACAGCTCATGTTTATGGGGATAACATTGATACCGATCGAATCATTCCTGGAAAATATACAAAAACACTAAATTTGCAAGAACTGGCTGACCATGTCTTTGAAGATTTAGATCCAGAATTCCGCTCGAAATTAAAAAATGGGGATATTCTGGTTGCAGGAAATAATTTTGGCTGTGGCTCATCTAGAGAACAAGCACCATTAGCCCTAAAAAAGGCTGGTGTTTCTATAGTTATTGCGAGATCCTTTGCTCGAATTTTTTATCGGAATGCCATTAACATTGGATTGCCTATTGTTGAAATCAGTGGTCACACGATAAGTGATAAAGATCAGTTAGAAGTAAATTTAAGTACAGGTCAAGTAGAAAATTTAACAACATCTGTAAATTATCAATGTTCAGAGATGCCCTTAGTCATGATTGACATTATCAATGATGGTGGCCTTGTCCAATATTTGAAGAAGCGAGGGACCTATCAATTACCGTAGATAAAAAGTGGTGTAAACATGAAAATTTTCTCTATTGTATGTATTGCTGGTTTATATATGTTAATGATAATGGGGACACGTCCAACAGTTTCGTTATTTGCACATGAACTTGGGGGAAGCATCAATACCATCGGATTCATTACCAGTCTCTTTTCTTTAGTTCCTCTTATCTTTGCGATAATTCTAGGTAAAATCATCGATAAACTTAATTCTAAAATAACATTACTTATTGGGGGATATCTAGGCGTTCTAGGCATAGTCCTGCCTAGTATATTTCCTAACTTTTTCGGATTGTATTTATCTCAGCTCATTGCTGGTTCAGCTCAAACCATCTTGATTCTTTCTGCTCAAGATTATGTTGGGCGAATCTCCAACAAGGAAAATCGAAATAATTATGTTTCTTGGTTTAGTCTTGGGATAGCTGCGGGAACTCTACTTGGACCTCTGCTAAGTGGAATTATAGCAGATTTACTAAACTTCCCCAAAACCTTTCTTGTCTTAAGCTTAATCGGATTCTTAAGTTGCATTCTAATTCACTTCATTCCAAATGAATATCCAATTAAAAAGGAGCTAGACCCTACTTCTTCTTTAACGAGTCAATCAACATTTACGGATTTATTAAAAATACCTGGATTGAGATTAGCTTTAATTTTTAGCTCACTAATTTTATTTGCTAAAGATTTATACATCACTTTTTTCCCAATTCTAGGATTACATTTTGATTATAGTAACTCTACCATAGGAATAATTCTAGCTATAAACGGAATTGCAAGTGTAATAATTCGTTTCTACCTGACTCCTTTAATTAATCGTTTTGGCACTATTCATGTTTTTATAGGCTCCATGATTATTACTTGTATTTCTTATACCGTTTTACCCTTCTTTTCACAAATATTCATTGCAGGTTTGATCGCATTTATCCTTGGAATTGGCTTAGGAATTGGACAGCCATTGTCCATTTCACTTACAATCGATCATGCTCCTAACGGTCGTGTTGCGGAAGCATTAGGAATTCGCCTTACGGTAAATCGTCTAACACAGGTTACTACACCTCTTCTTATAGGAATGCTGGCAAATGTAATTGGGATCATTCACATTTTTGTAGTCAGTTCAACTGTTATCGGTATTGGAACCGTTATTGCAAGTAGAATCAAGGGCGCTGAAAAAGTAAAAGACGTCAAAAATCATAAAGAGCAATCAATTTAAATATCTAATAAATCGTAAAATGGAATCGTGGAAGATTAAATGATTTAGTGCACCACCATTAGCAAAATTCCTGTTCACTTTAACAACCTCTTACTTCTATTCACAAATTTTAGTCTTTACTAGTATCTCGGAACAAGGTTCGTAAGGATGATGTTCTTAATAGTAATTTGCTGGTCGATACTTTTATAATCCTCCCTTAGTCTAGCTATGTGCTAGCAAATTGCTATTTTCCTGAGAGAATATTGTCTATGAGTTAATATTGCTAAGTATTTGCGATATTTCTAGCAAAATCAAAACGCTTCCTTCAACAAGCATAACAAATGCATCTACTCTTCAAAATATCCTCCACCTTCATATCAACAATCTTCTGTTTTTAAAGTCTTTAATCCAAAGGCTATATGTGAATTCTTTAACTATAAAAAACTTCAAAATGGCCCGGTAAAAAGAAAGACACATTTCTGTACAGAAATGTGCCAGATTAAATTTCAACCATGGGTTAACATTATTACTTTCTTCTATTATAGAAGACAAGGCTGTCAAAAACAGTTACTCTAAAACAATATACAGCCCTTCAAATGGTACTTATATCGGCAGACCGACTATTGATTTTACTTCCAGGTATTCCTCAATTCCGTAGCTGCCCCACTCTCGCCCAATACCTGATTGTTTATAGCCTCCGAATGGTGCAGAAAATTCCATCGGTGCATTATTAATCGTAATGTGGCCGGCACGAATGGAAGATGCGACTTTCTCTACTTTTTCTGTGTCTTCCCCAACCACATATCCCGCCAAACCATACACCGTATCATTTGCGATTTCGATTGCTTCGTCCAGGTCTTCGTAAGTAAGGATGGACATCACTGGTCCAAAGATTTCCTCTTGGGCAATTACCATATCATTTTTAACATTGGTAAACACTGTTGGCTTAACAAAATATCCTTTTTCAAGCCCTTCTGGTTTGCCAGGTCCACCACTCACCAAGGTAGCCCCTTCTTCTATTCCCTGTTGTATATACCCTTGTACACGATGGTATTGTCTCTCCGAAACGAGTGGTCCGAAGATGTTTCTCTTATCTTGTGGATTACCATATGGAATATGCGCCATGATTTCCTGCACCGCTTCAATGAATTCATCGTGTTTTGATATTGGAACAAGTGTCCGTGTAGCTGCTACACAAACTTGACCGGAATTGAAGACAACATTCGAAATGGCGATTTGAGCTGCTTTTTTCATGTCGAAGTCATCGAGGATTACAAGCGGTGATTTCCCTCCAAGTTCAAGCGCCACTTTCTTGATTGTCTTCGCTGCATTTTCGCTAATCTTTTGACCGACTGCTCCAGAACCTGTAAATGACACAAAATCAATATCTGGGTGGGAACTAATGCCGTTGCCAACGACTTCCCCTGTACCATTTACAAGATTGAAGACACCTTTTGGCACCTCGGCAGCTTCAAAGATTTCAGCAAGAATGATTGCTGCAAATGGTGTTAGTTCAGATGGTTTTAACACGACAGTACAGCCTGCAGCAAAGGCACTTGCAAGCTTGATGGATGTCTGATTTGTAGGGAAGTTCCATGGGGTAATCAAGCCGCATACACCGATTGGCTCTTTGCGAACTAACGCACTGCCACGTCTTTCAGTGAATTCAAGGCTTTCCAACTCTTTTGCCGCTTGACGGAAATGACCTAAGCCCATGTTATAGTGAACCTGCTCACTGATTGTAAGAGGTGCCCCCAATTCCTCTGTCACCACTTCAACGATATCGTTTTTTCGCTTCTCATATTCATCCGCAATGCGATTTAACAGTTCAATACGTTCTTCTTTTGAGCTCTGAGAAAATGAAGGAAATGCTGCTCGGGCTGCTGAAACCGCTTTATTTAAATCTTCTATTGTCCCATCACTAATTCGACCGATCAATTCCTCAGTAGCAGGGTTGATGACATCAACCGTCTTTGAGCCAGTTGATTCCACCCATTCACCATTAATAAAATGCCTTAAACCGTTTCTTATGTGTATACCCCTTTTCCACGCAAAATTTGTCCTTATTTAACTCCATAATAAGATTATGTAAAAATCCCCCAAATATTAATGCTGTTTAAATTTTATTGGAATTGCTTTAATAATGGGCAACCCATACAATTTTCAATTAACCTATAAAATCAGTATAGAATGGAAAACTGGTCAAACACTATAATGCAATGTTAGAAGGAAGGGAATCATACGTTATGGACTTAAACCTAATTTGGCAAGCAATTCTCATTTTTATAGTAGGAACGATTATCTTAAGAATCAGCGGCAGAAAAACAATCTCTCAAATGACTATTCCCCAAACGGTAATGATGATTGCCATTGGTACATTGCTAATTCAGCCTGTCTCTGGGCATGGCCTTTGGGCGACATTTGCGATAGCCGGTATATTGGTGCTCAGTCTGATTATTACGGAATATGTTCAGCTAAAATTTGATGCTGCGGAGACAGCTATCTCCGGCAAGGCAGTACCGGTTATTGAAAATGGCGTGTTACTGGAGAAGAATTTAAAAAAATTTAGATTACCCGTTGATAAATTGGAGGAGCGAATGCGCCAAGCAGGCATTTCAAGTATCCAGGATGTTCAATATGCCACATTAGAATCTAATGGACAATTAGGATATGCTTTAAAACCTGAAAAGCAGCCTGCCACAAAAGAGGATCTTCAAAATCTCATTAACCTGATTCAAAACGGACAACTTTCAAATAGCAATCACCAATCACAAGGTAATATTTTTACTGAAACCTTCAGTAAAAACACTGATGATATACCTGAACATTTGCAATAGGAATTTCCTATAGGTCATACTCCTAAATAGGAGATGACCTTTTTGGAAGGATAATCAACACTTAGAAATATGGAACAAACAAAGATTACTAGTTAAGAAGTACACTGGTAGACAGAATTATTTAAGTCGGATTTCCAATGATTCGCTAGCCAGTTTTAGCGCCGTCAAACGTCTCTCATTTAATGTCTTTTGTGAACTGCCTTCTTTTGCTTTTGCTATCTGTCTTTCAATAGATGGAAGGAGTCCTTGCAGAATATCTCTGGAAGTATCAATTTCTTCTTTGTCATAGGTAAATTCTCCCCCATTCCAAGTCGCTTTGAGGCTTGCCAAACCGATACTTACAGCACTTCGCCTCTTATTGACAAGCGTAGTATTTGAACCTTTTGCAGTCAGACTTTTATAAGCTGTTGATAGTTTATTAAGTGTGGATTCCAAGGATTTGATAGACAAATCTTGGATATTCTGGCTGACATTCTCCATATGCGAACCTCCTATTTTTTTGAGTAACCCATTATTGCATAATCAAGTCGATTCGACAATAATACTGCATTCTGGTCAAACCAACTCTTTTGCTGCTCTTGTTGCTAAAATCAGCGCTTTTTGATTAATATAGAAAAATAGCCTGAAGGAGAAACAAGAAAGTGAAAAATACATAGATAAGATGGAAGAATACAGAATCTAAGATTTTTTTATTTACACTGCCTCAATCAATAAAAATAGTCCTTTAATTTATTTCACAAAAATCGATTTAACCAATCTCATTCTCCGCTCTACTCTGAATTTAGCGTTCCACACCAAAAAAACCTCTTTCGACAATTGTCGAAAGAGGTTTGATTTCAATTTTACTTTGCGTACTCTACTGCGCGTGTTTCACGAATGACCGTTACTTTGATGTGGCCAGGGTAATCGAGTTCTTCTTCGATGCGTTTGCGGATGTCTCGCGCTAAACGATGTGAAGCTAGATCATCAATTTTCTCTGGTTGAACGATGATTCGGATTTCACGACCAGCTTGGATAGCGAATGATTTTTCTACCCCATCATAGCTTTCTGAAATCTCTTCCAGTTTTTCTAAACGACGAATGTAGTTTTCAAGTGTTTCACTACGTGCACCTGGTCTTGCTGCTGATAATGCATCGGCAGCTGCAACGATCACTGCAATCACAGATGTCGCTTCAGTGTCACCGTGGTGAGAGGCAATACTGTTGATCACAACAGGATGCTCTTTATATTTAGTGGCAAGCTCTACACCGATTTCTACGTGGCTACCCTCAACCTCATGGTCAATGGCTTTCCCGATATCGTGTAGTAATCCTGCACGTCTTGCTAATGTTACATCTTCACCAAGCTCTGCAGCTAGCAGTCCTGATAAGTGAGCAACTTCGATTGAGTGCTTCAGTACGTTTTGTCCATAGCTTGTACGATATTTCATACGGCCAAGGATTTTCATAAGATCTGGATGTAAGTTGTGAATTCCGACTTCAAACGTTGTTTGTTCACCAGTTTCACGAATTTGCTCGTCCATTTCACGACGTGATTTTTCCACCATTTCTTCAATGCGAGCTGGATGAATTCGTCCATCTTGTACTAATTTTTCAAGTGCAAGACGAGCTGTTTCACGACGGATTGGATCAAATCCAGATAGGATAACTGCTTCTGGCGTGTCATCGATGATTAAATCGATACCAGTAAGTGTTTCCAGTGTTCGAATGTTACGACCTTCACGACCGATGATGCGGCCTTTCATTTCGTCATTCGGCAGGTTTACAACAGACACAGTTGTTTCAGCAACGTGATCTGCTGCAAAACGTTGTAGTGCAAGTGATAATATTTCACGAGCTTTTTTGTCAGATTCTTCTTTTGCACGTGTTTCTGCTTCCTTCGTCATCACCGCAATGTCAGTTGAAAGTTCGTTTTCAACTTCTTTTAAGATGATTCCTTTTGCCTCTTCACGAGTTAGGGCAGCAACACGCTCAAGCTCTGACGTTTGTTCGCGTACTAGCTCTTCCACTTTACTTTCCATCTGTTCAATATGCTGTTGTCTCTCAGTTAGAGCTTCTTCTTTTCGCTCTAAGCCTGATTCTCTCTTGTTCAGAGCATCATCCTTGCGATCAAGATTTTCTTCTCTTTGCAATAACCGGTTTTCTTGTTTCTGAAGCTCTGCCCGGCGTTCACGGATGTCTTTTTCTGCTTCAGTTCGAATTTTGTGAGTTTCATCTTTTGCTTCAAGTAGTGCTTCTTTCTTCAGCGCTTCCGCTTCTCGCTTAGCTTCATCAATGATTAGCTCAGCCGAATTCTTCGCACCATTCACTTTTGATTCGTTCACTTTTTTCATATACAAATAGATAACAACGCCACCGACGATGAGTCCAAGCAAAGCGGAGATAATGTATTCCATCATTCGAACACCTCCTCTTGCTATATTCGTTTCATTTTCAGTCGGCCCATACATTGAATAAAGTTTTTCAATATACCAAATTCTCTTATGATTTGATAATCTATTGTTCGCAAAACTTATTCTTTCAACATACTGCCTATTTCATTTCAAAATTTAGAAATTATACAATTTTAATTGTATAGCGGGAACCTAGCAATGTCAAGGATTCCCACGAGATGCAACCAAATAATGTAAGCTTATTGAAGTAGACCCAAACTACCTAATAAGCCTTTTGTATTACTTTTTGAGAAGATTGCGAGAGTCTATGGATTTACTCTGAATTTTAAAATACCTAATAAATAAGATATTTCTAATTATTATTGTCAAATTTTTTAATAACTATTCAATTTCGAGAAATCCTACTCATAAAAGGTTGAAGATTGGGAATAATGTAGTGTTTTTTGGGGATGATGCTTTATTTGATGTGATTGTGTGAGGTTGAGGGCGAGTTTGCGTGGGTTTTGTAGTCTTTTTGCTTTTGTCGGGTATCGAAGCAATTTGTTCTTCGGTTGAGCTGCAGGACATTCTTTGCAAATGGTTTAGAGAAGGGTTACCTAAGTGAATTGTTAAGGTCAAACATAGGGATAGTTACTTAAGTGAATTGTTAAGTGCGCAAATTCAGCTAAAAATTTGGAGCATAGTTGAGCTTGTTCATGCATTTCCTGATAATCTAGACACTTTGGGCAAAAATCTAGACACTTTCACTTAAAATCTCGACACTTTTGTTAATAATCTAGACACTTTCCTCGAAAATCTCGACACTTCTATTTTCGCTGGCAGATTTGCACTAAAACACACACTGCTTTTTATTACTCTCTTAACAATTCTCTTCACATACTCTGCTCTCTGTTCTCGACTCTCATTAAACACGCATAAAAACCCGCCCCACAAGTGGGACGGGCTTACAATAGGAAATCCTATTCTTCGTCTAGTAATAGAGCTAGTTCTTTGTCCATTTCTTCTTCTTCGTCATGAGCGCCGATTGTGTATGAGTTGGCTGTCATGCCGTAAGATTCACGGATTTGGTTTGATACTTTTTCACGGATGTCTGGGTTTGCTTTAAGGAAGGCTTTTGCATTTTCTCTACCTTGTCCAATGCGTTCGCCGTCATAAGCGTACCAAGAACCGCTTTTTTGGATAATATCCAGTTCTGCACCGATGTCGACGATTTCTCCTTCTTTCGAAATCCCTTCGCCGTACATGATGTCTACTTCCGCAGTACGGAATGGTGGTGCTACTTTGTTTTTCACGACTTTAATTTTTGTTTTGTTTCCGATCATTTCTGTGCCTTGCTTGATTGTTTCTGCACGACGCACTTCTAGACGAATTGACGCGTAGAATTTAAGGGCACGTCCACCAGTAGTTGTTTCAGGGTTACCGAACATAACACCGATTTTTTCACGTACTTGGTTGATGAAGATTGCTAATGTATTAGATTTGTTGATGATACCAGATAGTTTACGTAATGCTTGAGACATTAAACGAGCTTGCAGACCCATGTGAGAGTCACCCATTTCGCCTTCGATTTCAGCTTTTGGTACTAGGGCTGCTACTGAGTCGATTACGATGATATCAATTGCGCCGCTTCGTACTAATGCTTCCGCGATTTCTAATGCTTGCTCACCAGTGTCTGGCTGAGAAAGTAATAACTCGTCGATGTTAACGCCCAATTTTTGTGCGTAAACAGGGTCTAATGCGTGCTCCGCATCGATAAATGCAGCTTGTCCGCCTTTTGCTTGAATTTCAGCGATGGCATGTAGAGCTACAGTTGTTTTACCTGATGATTCTGGTCCGTAGATTTCCACGATACGTCCTCTTGGATAACCACCAACACCTAATGCTGCATCAATTGCTAATGAACCACTTGAAGAAGTCTCCATTTGGCGATCAGATTGTTCACCAAGCTTCATGATAGAGCCTTTACCGAATTGCTTTTCAATTTGCTTTAACGCCATATCTAAGGCAGCTTTACGATCATTACTCAAAATATTTTTCCTCCTTATATATAAAAACTTCATTTCTCTCAGTTGTTTTTCTTATGTCTCTACTATACTTCTTTTTGAGACAAGTTTCAAGAAAAAAGCGAACATATTTTCGATTTTAGGCCAAAATAAAAATTTGAGCTAGTTTTGTAGCCCAAATTCCAATTTTCACCGACGCACCTAAACCGCGCACAATGAAGTAGCATCACCGAAATGATACTACTCTATTATATTATAACTTTTCGTAGCCTTTCTCAACAAGCAAGCGCATTAAATAGCTGCATGCAAATTTTACCGTTCGAATACGATTCGTGTTGCGCATTCCCTGAAGCTGAAGCTTATGGGTAACAGGCTCACCTTCCCCAATGCTAAAGCCAAGCCAGATTGTTCCCGGCGGCTGACCGTCATGGGGATCGGGTCCAGCTGCACCAGTCAAGCCAATGCCTATATCCGTACCGAATTTTTCGCGTACCTTTGTAGCCATTGCACCAGCACATTCACCACTTACGATGCCACACTGGTCAAGCAGCGACTTTTCTATTCCTAGCTGCTCCATTTTGGCTTCTGGTGTGTAGGTAACGACACCGCCGACTAATGTGCTTCCAACACCCGGTATTTCGGCAAGCTCCGACTGGAATAGCCCGGCTGTCAAGCTTTCGGCAGCTGAAATCCACAATTTATGGTGCACTAGCATTTCTACTAATTTCGATGCTAGCGAATCATCATTATAGCCGTAGTGATACTCACCAACTATCGCTAAAATTTCAGCTTCCTTCGCATTGATCAGTTCCCAGGCTTCTTGTTTATTCTGTGCCTTGGCCGTGATGCGAAGAGTTACTTCCCCATCACTGGCAAGAGGCGCTACAGTTGGATTCGTCTGGCCGTCCAGAATGTTTTGCACACGGACTTCCAGCTCTGCTTCCCCAATGCCGTAAAAGCGCAGTACATGGGATTGAATCACTCCACCATCGTTTAACAGTGCAGCGAGTTTCGGCTTTGCTTCAAATTGGAACATGGGCTCAAGTTCCTTTGGAGGTCCCGGCAGTAATATGTATGTGCGCCCATTTTTCTCTAAAAGCATACCTGGAGCCATGCCATTATGATTCGCCAGCACTTCACTGCCCTCTAGTATCAATGCCTGCTTGCGATTGTTTTCCGTCATTCCGCGCCCACGAGCAGCGAAAAACTCCTCGATATACCTTAAAGCCACATCGTCTATGACCAAAGGCAGGCCTAGATGCTTGGCAATCGTTTCTTTCGTTAAATCATCCTTGGTAGGACCAAGCCCGCCAGAGAAGATGATTAAATCTGCCCGGGATTCTGCAATGTCAATGGCACTTTTCAGGCGTGCTGCATTGTCTCCCACGACCGTATGATAAAAAACATTGATGCCCAGCTCCGATAATTGCGTGGAGATGAATTTCGCATTTGTATTGGCAATTTGCCCAAGCAGCAGCTCCGAGCCAACAGCAATAATTTCAGCATTCATGCACGAACCCCCTTATTTAGAGTTTACAAACACACGACGATTTAAATAGAAGTATTCCCATCCAGACCACACCGTAAAGATTAACGCCACATAAAGGGCAATCATATCAAATGGTATGTTGATTGGAGCGAAAATAGTATTGTGAAGAATTAATGATGAAATCGCAACGATTTGTGCCCAAGTCTTGATCTTGCCAAGCTGGCTTGCTGCGACAATTTCCCCTTCACCCGCTAAAATGGCACGTAATCCCGTTACGGCAAATTCACGGCTCAAAATAACAATCACAATCCAGGACGGTGCCATGCCAAGCTCTACAAGGACTATAAATGCCGCCGCTACTAATAATTTATCTGCTAAAGGATCCAGGAACTTCCCTAGGTTTGTTACAAGGTTGAATTTTCGGGCATAGTACCCATCAACCCAGTCCGTGCAGGAAGCAATGATAAAAATCAAGCCTGCCACGAAATGATTCACCGGCATTTCCGCTCCCAAGAAATTCATCGTTCCCCAACCAAAGTCAAATAGTATTACAATCACAAAGACAGGAATCAGTAATATTCTCGAGACTGTAATCTTATTCGGTATATTCATTTGCTAACACCTTTCATTTCGAATAAAGTGAAACATCTGGCAAGGGATTCCTTCTCTTAAAGGCATATCCCCAGCCCTGCTTCTTCGATTATCATAAATTTGCTAAAATGGGCGAAAATAGCCATCTAAAAGATGACTATTCCGCCGGCTGTAATGTAATGATGATATTTTGTGTCGTAATGGTTTGTGCATATTGTAGCTGCTCATCATTGATAAAGACTTTTGCGGCATTTGCATTCCCTAGTCGAATACGGGCATAAGCATTGGCTGTTGCATCAAACTGTACCACTTCTCCAGCTTTATAAACACGATCCTCTACTTGTTCCGCACCATCGGCATTACGAATACCAACCCATGTATCACCTGTTACTTCAATACGAAGGTTCATCGTATCTGTTCCGGATAGCGTATAAGAAGTCGTTTCACCGTCTGGCGTACCTGGTGAAATCGTTTGGACAGGAGCTGCCGGTTCATCTACAGCTTCCTCATCTGCAGGCTCTTCTGTGTCTGCTTCCGTAACTCCTGCAGCATCTCCTTCTTCATCCACACCTGACTCGGTTGGAGGTGGCACTTGTTGTTCGTACTCGAGTGGCGTCTCCTCTTCAACTTCCTCTGTTTGATTCGTAGACATTTTTTGCTGGTATAAAAACCAAAATGCCACCACACTGACAACGATGAATAGACCAACGATGATTTTTGGCATCGTTTCCAGTAATCGGTTTGTCGAACGAGTATTGAGCTTGCGACGAGTAGGACTTTGTGAAATGGACTGAGCCACTTCTTCCTTTTGCTGGTTGGGAATTTCTTTTTTAAATTCATCCAGAATTTCATCTGCATCCAGTCCAACCGCTTCCGCGTATTGCTTGATAAATGCTCGTACATAGAATGTACCGGGCATGATTGAATAATTTCCTTCTTCAATCGCAACCAGATATCTTTTTTGTATTTTTGTAATCTCTTGAAGATCATCCAAACTATATCCTTTAGATAACCTCGCTTCTTTAAGGCGAGTTCCGAGTTCAGTCAACCATAACACCTACTTTTTTTAATCATTTCAACTCGGGGATCTTGTCGTCCACGATTTTAATATGGATGGAAATACTTTTCATCTTAAAATGTGTGACTATTCCAGGAGTTTAGGCCACAATCTATGTGGGTCTTTCAAGGTTTTCAATTACAATAGCAGGAACTTAGATCAACAACTGCTATCGCACTATTTAGGGACAAATCATGCATTAAATTAAAAATTAAATCCTCCACCAAAACCACCAAAATGATCGTTTTGTGACAGCATCTCATTTCTTTCGATGATTTCATACGTAATCACTTCGTCCGGATGATGACGCAGCTCAATAATATAGTCAAAATCCTCGATCTTGTATTCCGAGTGCTGGACAAAGAGATCCGGATGCTCCACCACTTTGATGGCCGGAACACGCATCATCTCGCGAACCAGCTGCTGATGTCGCTCATCTGTTGATCTTCGCGTTACTGCTCCATCAAGAATAAAGATATTATTCTTATTAAACTCATCCCCCATCAACTGGTGGCGAATCGTTTGTTTAATCATCGTCGAGGACAAAAAAAGCCATTTCTTATTGGCACAAACACTGGCAGCAACAACAGACTCTGTTTTGCCGACGCGAGGCATTCCCCGGATCCCAATTAATTTATGTCCTTCTTTCTTAAATAATTCTGCCATAAAATCAACTAAAATACCGAGTTCGTCTCTTACAAAGCGGAATGTGTTTTTTTCATCTGCATCCCGTTCTATATAATGACCATGACGTACAGCTAGACGGTCGCGTACTTTTGGTTCACGAAATTTCGTCACATTGATATTTTCCATTGTCGAAACAATCGAGATAAAACGTTGAATGGATTCATCATTCTCTGTTTTTAATAGCATTCCCCGTCGTCCTTCATCTACTCCATTAATTGAAACAATGTTTACACGCAGCATTCCAAGGAGCGATGCAATATCACCTAATAAACCCGGACGATTCACTTGGATTTCATATTCAAAGTACCATTCGCCCATAAAAAGAGTCCCCCTACTAACGAAACGAAAATTTTTCTTATAAGTTTCATCATAGCGGATTTTATATGTATTGAAAAGTTAGAAACAACCGTTTTTCTTCCATTTTATAAAATTTTATCATCAAAGGGTAAATAATTGGCAGCGTGGAAATCATTTCTGTCGAATTTTGAAGAAAATCCCAGTCCACCCTTCAATTTTACGACAGCAAAAAGTCATATTTACCATGATCATAAAAGAAAAAGAAAAGGAGGACATAGCCTCCTTCCAAGAGAAGTTAGAAGAAA
>DAMDNS010000017.1:5782-14779 GCA_032083605.1 Ureibacillus sp. | reverse complement strand
CTTGCGCAACCGTAATCATTCACTTTTAGCTTCTTTATGAAAAAAATCGACCACAATTTGTGTAATTTTTTCAGGTTCTTCCAAACGACCTTTACCTACATAACCACAGGCTAAAAATCCTTCAGATGGCTCGATAAAAGAACAGCCATCCTGGGCCAGCTGAGCAATATTCCTTTTTACAGCAGGATGCTCATACATATGTACGTTCATGGCAGGAGCTAGCCAAACAGGACAGGTTGCAGCAAGTAAAGCAGTGGTCACCATATCATCGGCAATCCCGTTAGCAAGTTTCCCAATAACATTTGCTGTCGCTGGGGCTACAAGGATTAAATCCGCCCAATCCGCTAAATCAATATGTGCGATTTTGCTGGAGTCCTTCTCGTCAAAGGTATCAAAGTACACATCATTTTTTGACATAACTTGAAAACTAAGGGGCTGTACAAACTGCCTGGCAGATTCGGTCATCATGACTTTTACATTGAAATTCGCTTTTGTTAAATGACTAACAAGTGCTACCGCTTTATAAACCGCAATTCCGCCTGATACACAAAGCAATATATTTTTTTGCATAAGCTAATCTCCTTTCAAATGACAAGCTCCCAAAGAAATATTCTTCGGGAGCTACTTAATTACAACATATCTACAAACCTAAAATAATAAAATGAAAATTAAACTTCGTCTTCGTAAACAGTCGATGCGTCTTGTTTTTCTTTTTTCAGTACGCCAGCTGCTACTTCTTCCAGCGCTTTTCCTACCGGTTTATACGAAACGTATTTAGATAATTGCTCGTTGCCTTCTTCCTGCATTTGGCGCGCGCGTTTAGAAGCTAAGCTCACTAAAGAATATTTTGAATCGATTTTGTTTTTTAAAGCGTCAATAGATGGGTATAACATAAATTTTATTCTCCTCTCAACATAGACAAATAAGTTTTTTCAATACGTTCACGACGGCAATGCTCCGCAACAATGATAGCATTTATTTTATCACATGCGTTTTGAATTTCATCATTTTCAACCACGTAGTCATATAAACTCATCATTTCCAGTTCGTTTCGTGCCGTATCGATTCGTTTTTTAATAATTTCTTCCGTTTCAGTACCGCGTCCAATTAGACGATTTTGCAACTCTGAAATGCTTGGCGGCGCCAGGAAGATGAATAATGCTTCCGGAGCTTTTTCACGAATTTGTGCAGCTCCTTGCACTTCTATTTCCAGGAAAACATCTCGTCCTGCATCCAATGTTTCATTTACATAGGCAAGCGGTGTGCCATAATAGTTACCTACAAACTCAGCATGCTCTAATAAGCCGCCTTCTTCAATCAGCGCTTCAAATTCTGCGCGCGATTTAAAGAAGTAATCGACTCCATCAATTTCACCTTCACGTGGAGCACGAGTTGTCATTGAAATCGAATATTCATAATTAGTGCCGGCCTTTGAAAAAAGTTCTTTACGCACTGTTCCTTTACCGACACCAGATGGGCCTGATAGAACAATTAATAAACCTCGTTCTTTTCTCATTGTTCTCTGCTTCTCCCTTACTACTTCTTTACAACAAAATTTTTAATGATTATTACAGTATAAAGTAAAACTGCTAGTCGTGGGGACTTTTCTTCTTACTAATTTTATTATTCAATATTTTGAACTTGTTCACGCATTTTTTCTAAAATTGTTTTTGACTGAACAACTGCAACCGAAATTTCGGAATTTTGATTTTTGGAACCGATGGTATTGATCTCGCGATGCATTTCCTGCATTAAGAAATCCAACTTACGTCCAATCGAATCGGATTCTTCCATAGTGGTTTCCAATTGCTTAAAGTGACTATCCAAACGATCCAGTTCCTCCGCAATATCAACTTTTTCGGCAAATATTGCAACCTCGGCAAGCAGTCGATCTTCCAGTACCTCCAAATTTCCAATTTCCTTAAGACGATCGATTAATTTATCCCGAAACTTATTGACCGCTTCTCCAGACAACCCACGAATCATCATGATTAGTTCTTTCAACTCACTATTATAGCTTAATAAGGTTTGTTTTAACTGCTGACCTTCTTGATTTCTCATTTCAACTAGCTTCTCCGTAGCTTCTTTCACGGCATGACTAATTGCATGCATTAATTCGTCAGGTGCTATTTCCTGCTTTTCGTAGGATATAACGTTTTCTAATGAAAGAATGTCTTGCATCGACCATTTTTCTTCTATTGAAACCACCTCTTGCAACTGTTCTTTAGCTGCTTTATAGGCTTCAATTAATGGCCAATTGATTTGGATGGCTAGATTTTCATTTCCAAGAGATTTCAAATTAACTGCAATATCTATTTTCCCTCTTTTAACATATTGAGTTAGTTGCTTTTTTGTCGCTATTTCAGCTTCGAACCACTCTTTAGGGAACTTTGTATAAATTTCTAAAAATCGATGATTCACCGATCGAACCTCGACAGTTAGCTGATAATTATTGGTTGCTGTGACACCCCTGCCAAAACCGGTCATACTACGCACCAAGGTCATCACACCCTTCTTTGCATACTATTCCAAGTATACCACATCTAAGTAAATATTTAATCTATGAGGTTTCGAAAAAGTAAATATTGGCCGAAACCCATTTGAACTATAGTATAATGGAAAATAGACTTTATCTTTCTATCTAATATAGCTATTCATTACTTTTAAACGAATTTCAGAAAAGAGGAACACAATCATGGCTTTTGATGGATTATTTACATTTGCAATGGCAAATGAATTAAAAAAATTAGTAACTGGTCGTATTACGAAAATTCACCAACCGAACGCCCTTGAAATTGTTATTCATATCCGTGCAAATGGAGAGAATTTCAAATTATTGAGCTCTATTCACCCATCATATGCTCGAGTCCATTTAACCGGGCATTCGATTGATAACCCTTCAGAACCACCTATGTTTTGCATGCTCCTTCGCAAGCATATTGAAGGCGGCTTTATTCATGCGATTGAAACAGATCCTTTCGAACGAATTATCACATTAAATATAGAGAGTAAAAACGAAATCGGGGACCAAGTATTTCGCAAACTCACAATCGAAATAATGGGGCGACATAGCAATATTGTTTTAATCGATCAAGCGAACAACAAAATTATCGACAGTTTAAAGCATTTGCCCCCATCAATCAATAGCTATCGTACAGTCTTGCCAGGGCAAGCTTACATCACACCACCTGAACAGAACAAAGTTAATCCGTTAACGGTCAGTGATGAAGAAATTAAGGACTTTTTCAAGGCAGATACGACAGCAAAAGAAATTGTCGAGTATTTTAAAGGCTTTTCACCAACCCATGCCAATGAACTATTATATCGGTTAAAAGAAAACGACAAGGTTCAGTCCTACCGTTCATTTCTAGATGAAATTGTTAAGAGTGCCAATCCAACCTATATCGAGGCAGATCGCAAAATTTACTTCTCTCCTACAAGTCTTAAGCATCTTGAAGGAGTTCAAACAAATTATGAAACCTTGAGCATATTGCTGGATCGCACATTCTTTGCACGAGCTGAGCGAGATCGAGTAAAGCAGCAGGCAGGCGATCTTGAGCGTTGGCTGCAAAATGAGTTGAATAAATTAAAGCTGAAGATCAAAAAGCTTCATAAGGATTTAGAAAATGCTTCTAAGCTCGATAAATTCCAGCTATACGGGGAATTATTAATGGCTAATCTATACCTATTTGAAAAAGGCATGAATGAAGTAACCGTTACAAATTACTATAGCGAGACTGGGGAGCAAATTACGATTCCTCTAAGTGCAAGAAAAACACCTGTCGAAAATGCACAGAGCTACTATAGTAAATATAATAAAGCAAAAAATGCACTCATCATGGTAAAAGACCAAATCGAGAAAGCCGAAAGTGAAATCCAGTATTTCGAAATGCTAATGGCCCAAGTAAACCAGGCATCTCCTGCAGATATCGAAGAAATCCGCGAAGAACTGGCAGAGCAAGGCTATCTTCGGTTGCGTGCAAGCAAAAAGAAGAAAAAACCGACAAAGCCTTCTCCCGAGTCTTTTGTTTCATCGACCGGAATTGCCATATCCGTCGGTAAAAATAACAAGCAAAACGATTATCTAACCTTTAAACTCGCTAAAAAATCTGATATTTGGCTGCACACAAAAGATATCCCCGGTTCTCATGTAGTCATTCATTCAAATGAACCGGATGAGGCAACATTACGAGAAGCAGCTACTTTAAGTGCTTATTTCAGTAAAGCGAGAGAATCTTCTTCCGTACCCGTGGACTACACGGAGATTCGACAAGTGAAAAAGCCGAATGGTTCAAAGCCTGGGTTTGTTATTTATTTTGAACAAAAAACTCTTTATGTCACACCGGACGAAGAGCTTGTCATGAAGTTAAAAAAATAATATCACTATAATTTACCAAACGCCTAAGGAGAATCCATTTTCTTCTTAGGTGTTTTTTATTCCATTTTTTAGGCCTATCCCCCCCCCATAAAGCGCACCATTAGAACCAACTTTTTTCAAAATTTTCAAGTCCATAAGCCTCCCTTCTCGACACACTTCCATAAAATTTTCCCCCACTTACATTTTTGTAAGTATTTCGATACAAGAAATATATGAGAATATCATTCTTTCGAATCAAAAATTCTTCAATTAAAGGAAAATTTCAACTATTAATCTAATTAAAAGGTTAGATTCAACTCTATTAAATCTGTTTAATATTTCTAGATTTAATCGGTGTTTTTTCTAAACTACTTTTATATGTATCAAGGGGGAAATTTAATGAGGCCAAGGAAGACCTTACTGGTGGCAATAATTTTCATATTGTCTCTCAGTACAACACTACTCAATGTTAGTGCAGCAAGTGCAAGCAGCAAAACCTTACAAAGCTTGCCAACTATTCAACAAGAAAAACCACAAGTCAACATTTCACAATCCTTGCTGAATCGACAAAATCCTGAGGAAAAAGTGCGAATTGTTGTCGAGCTTGAGGGAGAACCGGCTATTCAAAAGGCTACTAAAAAAGGTCTTCTATACAAGCAGCTAAGATCAGCAGAAAAAGAATCAATCGAAGCCACAGTAGAGAATGAACAAAAAACTGTAAAATCCCATTTAAAATCAAGTACTCCTTCTATGAAGTACTTAAAAAACTTTACAGTAGTCTTTAATGGATTCTCTGCCGAGGTTGAAGCAAAACATGTAGAAGAAATTGCTTCCACTTCAGGCATCAAAGCGGTCTATGAAGCCACGGAGTACGAAAGACCTGAATACACACCAGATATGGTGTACTCAAAGGAATTAGTTCAAGCGCAGCAAGCCTGGAACGATTATGGCTTTAAAGGCGAAGGCATGGTAGTCGGCATTATCGATACCGGAATCGATCCTAGCCATAAGGATATGATTCTATCAGATAATAGCACTGCCGAGTTAACACAGGGCGAAGTTACCTCATTATTAGCAAATGGGACAATCGAGAATGGACAATTCTACACGAAGAAGGTTCCATTCGGCTACAACTATATGGATGGTAATGATACTATTTTAGATTTAGGTCCAGAAGCTTCTATGCACGGTATGCATGTTGGCGGGACAGTTGCAGCGAATGGCGATGAAGAAAACAACGGAATTAAAGGTGTTGCACCAGAAGCTCAGCTTCTAGCACTGAAGGTTTTCGGGAATGACCCACTATTCTCCTCTACATACGGAGATATTTATATTAAGGCAATTGATGACGCTATTAAACTGGATGCTGATGTTCTAAATATGTCATTAGGTTCACCAGCCGGCTATGTTGATGCCAATAGTCCTGAACAACAAGCGGTTACAAGAGCAACTGAAAACGGCATAATGGTTGCAATTTCTTCAGGTAACTCTGACATGTATGGTTCTGGATATTTTTATCCATATGCCGAAAACCAGGATTACGGTGTAACTGGCTCACCTGGTATCTCCGATGATTCCCTTAGTGTAGCATCGATTGAAAATAGCATGATTACTGCCTATAGCTTTGAATATCAAATTGATGGGGAAAGAGCTGGCGATGCTTTATATTTATTGGCAAATGGGAAAGACCCACAAACCATTTTTACTGGACAGATGGAAGTGATGGATGCAGGACTAGGAACTACTGCTGATTTCGAAGGGAAAGATTTTACAGGAAAAATCGCTCTAATTTCTCGTGGTGAAAATACTTTTGTTGAAAAAGGCTTGAACGCACAAAAAGCAGGTGCTGTTGCAGCAATTGTATACAATAATGCTGCCGGTACAATCAACATGGCATCTGATCCTGCGATTACCATACCATTCATGTCAACATTACAGTCAGATGGATTGGCATTGAAATCCGCACTAACTAACGGGCAAGCAGTTACAGTGTCCTTTGAAGGCAATTTTGTTGAAATTCAAAATCCAAGCGCTGGTCAAATGAGTAGCTTTAGTTCTTGGGGACCAACACCAAATCTAGACTTTAAACCTGAAATAACAGCACCGGGAGGCAATATTTTCTCTACATTGAACGATGATAAATACGGTTTAATGAGCGGGACGTCAATGGCAGCTCCTCATGTTGCCGGCGGAAGTGCTTTAGTTTTAGAGCGAGTTGACTCAGAATTCAACCTAGCTGGATTTGATCGAATTCAGCTGGCAAAAAATCTATTAATGAATACCGCAATTCCTGTTGAACTTAATGAAGGTGAATACGTTTCACCTCGTCGACAAGGTGCAGGGTTAATGCAGCTTGCAAACGCTCTTTCAACAGACGTTGTTGTAACAAATAGCCAAACAAATGAAGGTAAAGTTGCATTAAAAGAAATTAAAAACGACCAATTCACCTTTACTTTACAAGCTAAAAACTATTCAAATGAAGAAGTAACTTATGATGTTGATACACAACTTCAAATTGATTACCCTGTTAATGCTGGCGGTGACTTATATGTAACGATTCCTAACCAAAACATATATGGTTCATATGTATTAACAGACGAAGAAGCTGATATTGAAGTTCCTGAAACTGTTACCATTCCTGCAAACGGTACAGAAACAATTACTATCTCAGCAGATATATCAGCAATTCCAGAAAGTATTCGCGCAATTTATTCGAATGGATTCTTTGTTGATGGCTTTGTTACATTAACAGATCCTAACGAAGAAATCACTGGCAATGTACCATTATCCGTTCCATTCTTCGGATTTGACGGCGGGTGGGATGATGCTCGCATTTTCGATTACTTTGCTTGGGAAGGATTAAATTACTGGGGATTCACGGCTTTAGCGGACGAACAAGGAATGTTTATCGATGGCGGCGGGAACTTTGACCCAGCTCGCTTCGGATTCTCTCCTAACTCAGATGGTATCCGTGATTTAGCAATTCCTGTATTCTCCCTATTCCGAAATGCAAAGCAATTTAAAGTGGAAGTGGTAGATACTAAAGGCAATGTTTTGCGTACAATTCGCACCGCAAACAATTTAACGAAGCACTATGCAACTTCAGCTACTGAATTACCTTACACGTACAATTTAAACTATGGTTGGGATGGGAAAATCAATAATAAAATTGCTGCCGACGGTGACTACCTCCTTCGTTTAAGTGGTGTTATCGATTATGAAGGTGCCGAATGGCAATCCATTGAATTCCCTGTTAAAGTCGACACGGCTGCCCCAACAGCTGAAGTAGCTTTTGATAACAAAACTAAAACTGTATCGGCAGAAAATTTCATGGATCCATCAACCGGAACTGGTGTTGCATACTGGCAGGTTCTTGTAAATGACCAGGCGATTTCAGAACCACTTCCAGCATCAACAACTACATTCACTATCGAAGGCGAAATTACAAATAAAGATAAAATTACAGTTCAGGTACTAGATGCTGCTTCAAATGCATCCACTTATGATTTGCAAGCTGATAGCGAGCAGGAAACAACTCCACCTGTAATCTACATCGAATCACCTGATTTCTTCGATGTATACAACACTCATGAAGTAGATGTATTTGGAACAATTGAAGATGACTCAACTATCAAAACCGTAACTGTAAACGATGAAGAGGCAGCTATCGATGGCGCAAATTTCTCCCATACTTTAAATCTCGAAGATGGCGTGCAGGATATACGGGTGAAAGCAATCGATGAGTTTAATAATGAAATGCAAATTACACGCAAAATCTTCGTAGATACATTAGCGCCTACCATTCAAGTTGGCAAGTATCCAAAAAATACAAAAGAAAGTACAACAACGGTTTCAGTGATATTAAAGGATAACTTTGATGAGTTAAGACTAACTGTTAATGGGGACGAAAGATTCATGCACGAACTATCTGAACCATATGCAATGAATGGCTTTGAACAACAAATTGAATTAGAGCTGTCGTTAGCTGATGGCGACAACGAATTTGTGATCGAAGCAGAAGACTTGGCTGGAAATATTACTAAACAGACAATCAAAATTAAAAAAACCGGGAAATCTACTGAAAACCCAGGAAACGGGAACGGAAAAGGTAATGGAAATGGCAATGGAAAAGGGAACGGGAAATAATTCTATCATATAAAATAAAACAAGTGGAGAAAACGATTCGTTATTCTCCACTTGTTTTTTTATTCTTACTAAAATTGCGGCCGGAACGCATTATGGACTTCAATTCATGTAAATTGAAGTCCACTTACCCATCCTAATTAAGGGCGGTGCGCCTGTCGCAGGCTTTCGGCGCAGCTCGATTTTATGATAAACTACCTAAACACGTTTAAGTGTTTATTTATTCACCTTATAACTTCCCTGCTTTTAAATTCGCGGTGTGACTGTCGCAAGCTTACGTCACAGCTCCCTTTTAGTACTAATTTTTTTCAACGATTAGTTTGAAATTTAGGAATTATAGCTCTCCCGCCTTAAGTTTCGCGGTGCTCCTGTCGCAGGCTTTCGGCGCAGCTCGATTTTATAATAGGCTACCTAAACACGTTTAAGTGTTTATTTATTCACATTATAACTTCCCTGCTTTTAAATTCGCGGTGTGACTGTCGCAAGCTTACGTCACA
>DAMDNS010000017.1:0-5682 GCA_032083605.1 Ureibacillus sp. | reverse complement strand
TTCAACGATTAGTTTGAAATTTAGGAATTATAGCTCTCCCGCCTTAAGTTTCGCGTGCCACTCTTTCAAGAAAGGGATGTTTTCTTCTTTGATTGCGCCTGTTTCTGTTGCTGCTTCTACTAGGTAGTCGAAGTTTGTTAATGACACGTATTTCACGCCTGTTTCTTCAAAGGCTTGTTCTGCACGTGGTAAATTATATGTATAAACGCAAACTACACCGACTACTTCACAGCCAGCTGCACGTAATGCTTCCACTGCCGTGATGGATGAACCACCCGTTGAGATGATGTCTTCTACTACCACCACTTTTTGGCCTGGTGTGATTTTACCTTCGATTTGATTGCCTCGACCGTGTTCTTTTGCTTTTGAGCGAACATACACCATCGGACTTTCCAATACATCCGAAACCCATGCAGCATGTGGAATTCCAGCTGTTGCCGTTCCTGCTACAACTTCTGTTTCCGGGAAAAATTCTTTAATATTTTGAGCTAACCCGTGGGCAATTTGTTTACGAACGGCTACGTCGGAAATTGTTAAACGTGTATCACAGTAAATTGGTGATTTAATCCCTGAAGCCCAAGTAAACAGGTCGTTTACGTTTAATTCAACTGCTCCTACCTTTAACATTCCATGTGCGATTTCTTTTTGTAATGACATTTAGTTTTCCTCCCATAATTCGCAAACTCTTTTATATGCTGCAACTGGATTCTCTGCACCGGTAATTGCGCGACCTACAACGATTAACGATGATCCGCCAAGGCGTGCCCCATCCGGTGTTGCAATTCGTTTTTGGTCATGTGTTTCCCCACCAGGCAACCGAATACCAGGTGTTACTCGCAGGAATTCTTGTCCGCAAGCTTCCCCAATTTGGCCTGCCTCATGAACAGAGCAAACCACACCATCCAAACCAGCTTGTTTCGTAATACTTGCATAATGCAAGACAGAGTCAAGTAAAGTTAAATCTATTTTTTGTTCTTGTTTCATTTGTTCTTCTGTTGTAGAAGTTAGTTGCGTAACGGCAATTAGTTTTGCACGTTTTTTTCCTGCTGCTGTGCCAGCTTCTAAACCTTCAAGGGCGCCGCGCATCATTTCGATACCACCTGCTGCATGCACATTTACTAAATCTACACCTAAACGAGCTAAGCCTTTCATGGCAGACTTAACTGTATTCGGAATATCATGAAGCTTCAAATCTAAGAAAATATCGTGCCCTTGTTCTTTTACCTTTTGAACAATGCTCGGACCAACTTGCATATATAACTCCATTCCAATCTTTACGAAGATCGGTTCGTTAAAGTGATTTAAAAACTGGAACACTTCTTTTTCACTAGGAAAATCCAGTGCAACGATTGGTTTTGTGTTCATTACAGGTGGCTCCTTCCGATAATTTCTTTAATGCGTTGGACACCAAGCTCCTCTAATTTAGCTGGCAATGCTTCGATAATATTTGGACAAACAAATGGATCTACAAAGTTTGCTGTACCCACAGCAACTGCCGATGCACCTGCAGACATGAAGTCAATCACGTCCTGTGCATTTGTCACACCACCCATACCGATAATCGGAATGTTTACAGCTTTGTATACTTCATATACCATACGAATCGCTACTGGTTTCACCGCTGGGCCTGATAATCCACCAGTTCCATTTGCAATAACCGGCTTTCCAGTACGTTCATCCAAGCGCATCCCCACGAGTGTATTAATCATCGTGATGCCGTCTGCCCCACCAGCTTCAACAGCTTTCGCGATTTCTACGATGTCCGTTACATTTGGAGAAAGCTTTACATAAACAGGAACCTTGGAAACCTTTTTGACAGCTTCCACTAATTCTTTAGCTACAACAGGGTCAGTACCGAATGTGATCCCGCCATGCTTTACATTTGGACAAGAGATGTTTAACTCCAGCGCTTTTACGTTAGGCGCTGTTGAAATTTTCTCAGCCACTTCCACATAGTCTTCAGTAGTAGTTCCAGCAACATTTGCAATGATTGGAACATCAAAGCGTTCTAAATATGGAAGCTCATTTTTCATGACTTTTTCTAAACCTGGATTTTGTAACCCAATAGCATTTAACATCCCCGCAGCCGTTTCAGCAACACGTGGTGTAGGATTTCCTAATCGCGTTTCTACTGTTGCAGCTTTAATCATGATGGCACCAAGCTTTGATAAATCATAAAGCCCCGCGAATTCTTTACCGAATCCGAAGCAGCCTGATGCTGGCATGATCGGGTTTTTTAGATCCAAGCCTGGGAGTTGAATACTTAATCGACTCATAGCTGAACAACTCCTTTCGGGAATACAGGTCCGTCCGAGCAAACCTTTACATAATCCTTATCTGTTTGATCGGTTGTTTTGCAAATACATGCAAAGCAAGCCCCGATCCCGCAGCCCATTCGTTCTTCGAATGATAAGTAACCCGTTTTTTCTGGATAAAATTCTTCTAATGCACGCAGCATCGGTAGCGGTCCACATGCGTAAAATACATCAAATTCAGGCTTTAATTCATCAAGCAAATCTGTTACAAAGCCCTTAGTTCCTTTAGTTCCATCAACTGTCACGAAATGAGTGTCGCCTAGAGTAGAGAATTCGTCTTCATAGAAGCACACATCTTCAGTTGCAAAGCCGAACACATGGATTGTACGGATTCCACGAGCGTTTAATTGCTGTGACAGCTCATAAAGTGGTGGTACTCCAATTCCTCCACCGACAAGAAGTGCTGTTCCACCTTCAGGTACTGCCTCAATTGGGAAGCCATTTCCTAGCGGACCAAGGACATCAACCTCATCACCAACTTGCTTTTGGGACAAAATTTGCGTACCTCTTCCTTCTGCTCGGAAAATGACTGTTGCTTCTTTCGCTTCTTTGTTAATATTTGCAATACTTATTGGTCGTCGAAGAAGTGGCTCAAAGCTGTCTGACACACGAATATGGACAAATTGTCCAGGATTCATGTCCTGAACAATTTGACCTTGTAATGTAAGTTCAAATATATGATGAGCGATTTCACTTTGACGAACGACAATCATTCGTTCTTGTTGAATCATTAATGTACTACCTCCGCTTTTGGCATTTCTTCTGCTGTAAATGTCATGGATTCAATAACTTCCAGCATCGCTTCTGCTGTATCTAGCGATGTTAAACATGGGACACCATTTTCTACTGATTCACGGCGGATTCGGAATCCATCACGGGCAGGCTGTTTTCCTTTTGTTAAAGTGTTGACAACTAGCTGTGCTTCACCGTTTTGAATCACTTCGAGCAATGTTTTTTCTTTTGATCCGATTTTTCCTACTACATCTGCATGGACACCAGCTTCCGCAAAGTTTCGTGCTGTTCCTTCAGTTGCCATAATGCGGTAGCCAACTGTGTTGAAGCGTTTCGCCAATTCGATTGCTTCTTTTTTATCTTTATCAGACACTGTAAATAACACAGTTCCGTGAGTTTTAATTTCCATTCCTGCTGCAACAAAGCCTTTGTATAATGCTTTTTCAAATGTGGCATCTTTCCCCATTACCTCACCTGTTGATTTCATTTCAGGCCCTAATGTAATGTCTACACGACGAAGCTTCGCAAAGCTGAACACCGGTACTTTTACAAATACGCCTTTTTGTTCTTTTGCTAAGCCGGTTGGGTAGCCCTGCTCCACAATTGATTGACCCAGAATCGCTTTTGTAGCGATATTTGCCATCGGAATGTTCGTAATTTTACTTAAGAATGGTACTGTACGACTTGAACGTGGGTTTACTTCAATTACGAAGATTTCACCTTTTGAAACCACATACTGTATATTCATCAAGCCGACAATGTTTAATCCTTTTGCAAGACGAGTTGTGTAATCTACTAATGTTGCTTTTTGGTCATCTGTCAGTTTCTGTGGCGGGTACACAGAGATTGAGTCACCAGAGTGAACACCCGCTCTTTCAACATGCTCCATAATGCCTGGGATTAATACATTTTCACCATCACTGATTGCATCCACTTCAATTTCCTGCCCTGTTAAGTATCGGTCTACTAGGACAGGGTGATCTGGAGAAGCCTCTACTGCATTTTCCATATAGTGCTCTAATTCTTGCTCATTATAAACGATTTCCATTGCACGTCCACCAAGTACATAAGAAGGACGAACAAGTACCGGGAAGCCTAGTTTTTTACCGATTGCGATAGCTTCTTCCGCTGACACAGCTGTTTCACCTGCTGGCTGAGGAATTTCTAATTCACGTAATGCTTGCTCGAATTTGTCTCGGTTTTCTGCACGGTCAATGTCTTCCAGGCTTGTACCCAAAATTTTCACGCCGTTTGCCGCTAATTTGTCTGCAAGATTAATCGCCGTTTGACCACCAAATTGTACAACGACCCCAATTGGTTTTTCTAAATCAACGATATGCATAACATCCTCGATTGTCAGTGGCTCGAAGTATAGCTTGTCGGAAATCGAGAAGTCAGTAGAAACTGTTTCAGGATTTGAGTTGATAATAATTGCTTCATAGCCAGCTTCTTGAATTGCCCAAACAGAGTGAACTGTTGCATAGTCGAATTCTACCCCTTGACCGATGCGGATTGGGCCTGAACCCAACACGATTACAGAAGGTTTTTCGGTTACGATGGATTCATTTTCATCCTCATATGTTCCGTAGAAATAAGGTGTTGTGGATTCGAATTCTGCTGCACAAGTATCAACCATTTTATATACCGGAATGATATTTTGTTCTTTGCGATATGCATAAACTGCGTTAGAATCCGTTTTCCAAAGCTCCGCTATTTTCGTATCTGCAAAGCCCATACGTTTAGCTTGGCGTAAAATTTCTGCATTATTTACATTGTCAGCTAAAGTGGCTTCCATTTTGATGATATTTTGCAATTTATTTAAGAACCATAAATCAATTTCTGACCATTCATGGATTTGTTCAATGGTTACACCACGACGTAATGCTTCACCGATGAAGAATAGTCGTTCGTCCCCTGCTTTACGAATACGTTTTTCGATCCAGCTATCACTATTTTCTTCTGCATGCTTTAGCTCGATATGCATATGCCCTGTTTCAAGTGAACGAACAGCTTTTAAAATGGCTTCTTCAAAAGTACGGCCAAGTGCCATTACTTCCCCGGTTGCTTTCATTTGTGTCCCTAGATTACGTTTAGCAGATTCGAATTTATCGAATGGCCAGCGAGGGATTTTAGCTACAATGTAGTCAAGAGCCGGTTCGAAATCCGCATAAGTAGAACCAGTTACCGGGTTAATAATTTCATCTAAAGTTAAACCTACTGCAATTTTCGCTGCAAGCTTTGCAATTGGATAGCCTGTAGCTTTTGATGCCAATGCCGATGAACGTGATACACGCGGATTTACTTCGATTACATAGTAGTTGAAGCTATTAGGATCCAGCGCTAGTTGTACGTTACAGCCGCCTTCGATTTTCAGTGCGCGGATAATATCAAGTGAAATGTTGCGCAGCATTTGATATTCACGATCTGATAAAGTTTGTGAAGGGGCTACTACGATAGAGTCTCCTGTATGAATTCCCACAGGGTCAAAGTTTTCCATGTTACATACAACAATTGCATTATCGATGGAGTCACGCATTACTTCATATTCAATCTCTTTATATCCCGCAATCGATTTTTCAAGTAAACATTGTGTTACAGGGCTGTATTTTAAACCACTTGCTACGATTTCTTCCAA
>DAMDNS010000016.1:0-14798 GCA_032083605.1 Ureibacillus sp. | reverse complement strand
TAATCGTACGTCAAACGGTGAGGGCTATGTAAAAGATATGACACTGCAAGAGTTACGCGCATTTGATTATGGCAGTTGGTTTGATGAAGAGTTTATCGGTGCAGTAATTCCGACACTTGAAGAGGTACTGGATGTGTTTCATGATACGGGTCTTCGAGTAAACATAGAGTTGAAGTCCGATATTTTTGTGTATGAGGGGTTAGAGAAACTGGTTTTGCAAAAAGTAGAGGAATTTCATATGCAGGACCAAGTGGTGATCTCCTCCTTTGATCATGAAGCTGTGGCCCGAGTAGCTGAATTGGCTCAAGATGTAGAGAATGCAGCTTTATTTGTTAATACGATTCTGGATGTGGCTGACTACCAAGAAAAATTACCTGCAAAAGCATTGCATGTATCATTGCCTTCAGCACTGCGACGTCCTATCCGAGAAGCAATTGAAAAAGGTTCAGTCGTGAGAGTGTGGACAGTAAACCAACTGGAGCATGCAGCACTATTGCTTGATACCGGAGTAGACGCCATCTTTACGGATGAGCCGGAAAAGATGGTGGTGTTTTTGAGGGAAAAGTCTATCAAAAAATGATGCCCCGCTCGAAAAGAGGAGGGAACCACCGCTCAGGAAAAAGACGACGCTCGTAAAGAGACGGAAATCGCTCGAAAAAGGCAAACAAACTTGCTCGTATCAAGGAAAAGACTTCCGGTAAAATACCGCTATAAAAAAAGGTTCCCCCAACCCAAACGCAAACGCAAAAAAGCGACCGTTCAAAAATCCTAAACGGTCGCTTAATTTATTTTTAAATTACCTTACCATTTCGCATGATTATCTTCCACACTGCCAAGCATTTGTTGAATTAATAAGGTAGAGCCATCATCGAGTTTGACTTGTCCGTTAAAATAGCCTACCAATTGATGGGTCTGAGACTTGACTAGCTTGGCATCCGTCTGGGCATGTCTTTCAAAGAAGGGGTGGAAGGTTAGCATCACTGTATCAGAGAATTTGGATGTGATATACCAAGGCTTCATGAAATTTGCATGATCATAGTTGAAAAGGACATCTTCATGGATTTTGGTCATGTGTCCATTGACGAAAACGGCATTTTCCGTCATACCAGTTCCATCTGTCCATGTTCCTCCAAAATTTAAGCCAATTCGCTGGTTACGCACACGTTGGGAAGCCATGGCCGAGTTCCAGCTAGCTTCCCGAGGCCAGACCCCCCGACCAAAATTGAGTAAGGCATAGCAATCTTCCTCATTAAAATGATAAACTCGGTCTCCTAGTTTCACAAATCCAGAGGTAGGTAGTGTATGATGTTTTGCGGTAAAATGGAAAGTTTGACGATTCCAGGGTACAACAACATTTAATGTATCGTCTTCTTGTGGATGATGAATAGTCAACTCAGCAAGAAGGGGATCACTATCGAAATTATCAGATGTTACTTTTACAAATGTTTGGTTTTGAAAATACGTAATATTAATTTGGATTTCGTTATTTTCTAATCGAATCGACTCTAGCACCCTAGTCGGCATTTTTAACTTGCTGCCTATACCGAGTGGAATCGTAATTGTTTTTTCAAAGAATCTTTGCGTTTCGTATTCTAAAAAGTTTACAAAGCAGACCGCAGCGTAATCTAAATGGCAAATTGTAATGAAAAATAAAATTTCTTCTCCAAAAATGTACCACTTATTCCACTTTTTCTTCTTCAAATAGTGACCAGATAAATTGCAATCGATGATAGGTGTACGAGCAAAACCAATAGCTTCGGGATTTAAATTACCCTTCTTATCACAAAGCCTAGTTAACTCAGTTATCTCTCTTTCAGCGTGCTGCGTCAATTCCAACATCCTCTCAATCAATTCTCTAGTATCCATCTATACATGGATGAGAAAGGGACAACCCTTCCTATCCAAATAAGCGCAAAGTCGCTAATAGATTTGCCAAGTTTTCTGTTATTGGAAGTAAAATATGATTTTTACCTTCAAAATATATCAACCTTCAAGTATTTGTAATATTTTTAATGTGAAATTTCACCCTGATATAAAAAGTGAAGTGGTTTTATTGTAACAAAATCCATGTTTTATTTCTTTAAGCATATCGAATTAATAAATAATTGTCACAATTCCGCCTTCAATTTATTAAAATACGAAAGATGGTAAAAGAAATGCATAGAATGGAAAAAAGGGAGGTTTAGCAAATTCCAACTTATTATGATCGTGAAGCAGCAGTGGAGTATGCGAGAACTTGGTGGGATAAGAAAAACCCTAATTATCCTGCTTTTTTAGTGGATTGCACAAACTTTGTTTCCCAATGTTTACGTGCTGGCGGTGCGCCTATGTCTGGTGCGCCTAATCGGGGAAGAGGCTGGTGGATTACAGATGCTTGGAGAAGCGGTCAACAAGCAGAAGGTCACTATTCAAAGGAGTCATGGAGCTACAGCTGGTCTGTTGCACATAGCTTCCGTTGGTATTTACAGAATGCAAGAACTGGACTTACTGCCAAAAGGGTGGATTCTCCTTCAGACCTGCAAATTGGGGATGTGATTTGCTATGACTTTCAAGGAAATGGGGTTGTTGACCATACGACGATTGTGACTAGCATGGTTGATGGAGTACCATATATTCATGCACATACAGCAGACAGTGCGGATCGACACTATGATTATTCGAATTCTTTAGCCTATACACCAAACATTCAATACTATTTCTTTAGAATCGATGATGTATTCAATTAAACGAACCCTAGCCTGTATAATATTGGGAAATAACCATGTATATTTTAAATGTCCACAATATGTGTTAAGGTTAAATGCGAGGTTAACATATTACTATTGTTCTATATTTAGTTAATTTCTTTTAAGGAGACAAACAAATGGACCAACAATCTTTATCTGTTCGCGAAGCTATACTAACGAGACGTTCAATTAAAAAATTTAACGGTCAACCTGTAGATCGCGAAGTTTTACTGCAAATTATCGATGATGCTGTTTGGGCACCGAATCATAAAAATAGAGAACCTTGGCGACTAGTTGCAGCATGTGAAAAAGAAATTTTCGAATTACACAAGCTTTTGCGTGATACGGCAATTCCAAAATGGAAAGAGCTTTCTGAAGAAACATTAGAAAAGCAAATGCAAAAATTCACTTTACCTGGTGCATACGCATTTGTGATTGTTCCGGAAGACGTTCGTCAAAAGCAACGTTTAGAGGATTATGCTGCGGCAAGTATGTTTATCCAAAACATTCAATTGCTAGCTTGGGATTATGGGATTGGCTCTTGCTGGAAAACACCAGACTTCCTGGATGCGCCGGAATTCCGTGAGGCACTGGGTGTGAAATCAGGGGAAAGAATTATCTCCATGCTGCAAATGGGCTACTTTGACGATATACCAAAAGCAATCGAGCGAAAAAAGAGCGATGAAATTATTACTTTTTTTGCCCAAAGTGAAAGTGAATAATTAAATTTAAAAGAGCTTATCCAGGAGTAAACCTTTTGGGTAAGCCTTTTTCGATGCTGGTAAACCTCAATTTCATTCTGATAATTCAGTCTTTAAATCTTGTATTCTCAATTATTAATGTGTATATTTATAATAAAAAGGTGATTAATATGCACATCGAGCTTTCGAAAAATGCACTAGTTATTCACAACATTATGCAGCAGGCATTTTTAGAATATGATCAAGTTGGAATGCCCTCAAGTGCCTTAAAGGAAACGATTGAATCGGTGCAAGAGGATTTAGATAATGGGGAACGAGCATTTGTTGGTTATGACCACCATGGCAAGCCAGTGGCCATGGTACGATTTCAGGTAAAAGAAAATTTTGTGTATTTTTCTCGATTATCGGTACTACCTGAATGCCAGGGGAAGGGCTATGCAAAGCAACTATTAAAAGCACTTGAAGTTTTTGCAAAACAGTACGAAATACCGGAGGTTCACTGCAAGGTAAGAAAAAATGTGGAGCGAAACATCTTATTATATACAAGTATTGGATATGAAATCTATGAAGAAGAGTTTGTCCAGCTAATAAATGGTGATGAAATCCCTGTAGTCTCAATGAAGAAGCAAGTATTGGAAGAAAGCAAAAACACAGTCGTAGCTAGCGAAGTTAAATAATAGATTCCAGTCCTATAAATTTTCTATAAGATAGAAAACTTTATAGGTTTTTTTACGGATAAGTATAAGGCCTTCTTATTTGCATAGCGTGGATTAGGCTACTAGCTATAAGGCCTGCGCTTAGTAGAGAGGTAGTTGTATAAAGAAGGTTATACACTTTGTTAAACCCTCCTTGGTCATTGTTTACTTAATGTCCATTTCAGAAGGGAATTATTTCATGTAAATTATAGAGTATTCAAGGATCCGAGTATTTCTTTATACCGATCAATAGTAAGACTCTACAAACGAAGGGGTGTTGCGGTGTGACAGTTGAGCAAAAGGTAAAAGAGTTACATCATTTTATAAATGGGGAACTTGTCGAAGGGACAAGTGGGCGATTTTCAAATGTCCATAATCCTTCCACTGGTGAAGTGATTGCACAGGTACCATTAGCAACAAACGAGGAAGTGAAGTCTGCCATTGCAGTGGCGAAAAAAGCCTTTCCGGCATGGAAAAACACGTCAGTGGGAAAGCGTGCTGAAATCGTCATGAAGTTCCGCCAGCTTGTGAAGGAAAATGAGGCAGAGCTTATCGACATCATTTGTACGGAAAGTGGGAAAACGAAGGAGGATGCGAAGGGTGAAATTACGCGCGGCTTAGAGTCGGTTGATCTTGCCATTAATGCGCCTCACTTATTAAAAGGAGAGTATTCGGTCAATGTAGGCGGCAATATTAATGCCTTTTCAACTAGATCGCCCTTAGGAGTAGTAGCAGCTATTTCTCCTTTTAACTTTCCGGTCATGGTACCCTTTGCACAAACAAGCATGGCAGTAGCGGTTGGGAATTCGGTAATTTTAAAGCCTTCTGAAAAAGTGCCAATGTCAGCACTTTTCTATTCGGAGCTTTGGAAAAAAGCTGGTCTTCCAGATGGAGTTTGGACAGTCATTAACGGCGATAAAGAAGCAGTGGATGAATTATTAGCTAATCCGACTGTCGAAGCGATCTCCTTTGTTGGCTCAACCCCTGTAGCAGAATACATTTATCAAACAGGCACCAATTATAATAAGCGAGTTGCAGCATTTGGTGGCGGGAAAAACTTTATGATCGTTATGCCTGATGCCGATTTAGAAAAAACGGCAAATGCCTTTATGGGAGCAGCATATGGAGCAGCTTCCCAACGCTGTATGGCAATTTCTGGTGCTATAGCGGTTGGTAAAGAGACAGCGGACAAATTTGTAGCTGTCTTAAAAGAGAAGACTGAACAGTTAAAAGTTGGTCCGTATACAGAGTCAGGCGTTGATTTTGGGCCAGTGATTACGAAGCAATCGAAGGAAAGTGTAGTGGGATACATTAATCGCAGTATCGAGGAAGGGGCAAAAGTAGTAGTGGATGGTAGGAATCCAAGTATTAGCGAAACGTCTAATGGATTCTATCTAGGTCCTACTTTGCTTGATGAAGTGACACCTTCGATGGAAGTGTATCAGCAAGAAGTATTTGGTCCTGCTCGAATCGTGGTGCGAGTGGAAACATTACAGGAAGCCATTGATTTAATTAACGATCATGAGCTTGGTAATGGGGTTACCATCTTCACAAATAATGGGGCAGCGGCTCGTAAGTTCCAGGAAGAAATTGAAGTAGGTATGGTCGGCGTAAATGTACCGATCCCAATCCCTGTTGGCTACTATAACTTTGGTGGATGGAAGCGTTCGAAGTTTGGGGAAGGCTTTATGTTCGGTCCGGATCAAGCTCGCTTCTTTACAAAAGTGAAGACCATTTCAGAAAAATGGCTAAGTGTAGATGATGAAACAACTACAACCTTTGCATTTCCGAGTAATGAAAAAGCATAATGAAAGTCGCAAGATACCTATAAGTTGATTTTTCAACTTATTCGGTATCTTTTTTTTGTTTGTGATTTTTTCTTAATTGTCAGATATTTATAGCTAAAAAGCTGTGGGTCTATTAAAATATATTTAAATTAAAATAGATTTCCAAAATCTTGTATCTTGCAGCATGGCCAATGATGTGGTTGCTAGGAGGGGTAGGATGAACAAATCTTCATTGCAAATCGCCGATATTCTCACCAATATACATTTTAAAAAGGCAGAGCTAATCTCGGGTTCAAATGGACTAAATAACATAATCAAATGGGTCCATGTTCTGGAGGTAACGAACGCCCAAAAGCTACTTAGGGGACACGAGCTTATACTCACAACGGGTGTTAGCTTTAAACAGAATCGATTAGCGTTTCAACAGTTTGTTCAGGGACTTATTGAAGCCAATTGCTCGGGTCTTTGTATTGAATATGGTGAATATATTCAAAGTGTTCCGGAAGAAATCCTTGCTCTTGCAAATCAGCATGAATTTCCAATTATCGTGTTTCATGAAGAAGTAAGGTTTGTTGAAATTACACAAGATTTACATACCCTCATTATTAATCATCAATACTCGATGATGTCTCAACTGGAAAATTACTCCCAAATTTTAAATAAAGAAACCTTATATACGCAAAATGGTGATCAGCTTCTTAAAATCCTTTATAACTTTTTACAAATCCAAATTATTTTTGAGGTAGAAGGACAAGAGCCAATATTCTATCCTAATATGGCAAAGAAACAGAGAGAGATGCTTTTAGAGAAAAAGGCGAGTGTTGATACTTCCTCGCAATTTACAATCTATCCAATTTATTTATTTGAGCATAATTATGGTGAAATAACACTTCATAGTGAAAACCGTGAAATCACTGAGTTTGAAATATTGATTTTAGATAGAACGGTTACAGCTTTAGCGCAAGTGCTCCTAAGAAATTTATATGTAGATGAAAAAAAGGGCATGGAGGATGCCAAATGGCTGGAGGAATGGTTAGAAGGGGCCCACTCAGATGAGGATGTGAAGCAGTTTATTTTATCTGAGTGGCCGAATTTTAAAGTGAAAGAAAGTGCAGTTCTAGTTATTACCCTCCCTCGTAATGAAAAAAATAAACAATTAGATAGCACATATTTTAAATTATATTGCCATGCAACCTTTGAAAAGAAGGGGTTTTATCCTTTTGCCATCCAAAAGAAATATAGCTTGATATTAATTCTATTGAATCGGCAAGATGAAAATTCCACAAAAGAAAGACTGCAGGAATGCATTAAAAGGCTGGAAGAGTCAGACCTATTGATGGGACAGGAGTTTGCAGTCGGGAAGTTTGTCAAAGATTTAACGAGGATTCATGAGAGCTACAAAACAGCTTTGGATACCTTATATATTTCAAGAAAGGTTGAAACGTTCTCTTATTTTTATGATGAGCTGTATGTTTTTCACCTCATTTATAAAATGCAAAAGCATACGAATTTGGAGGAAATGATCCAGGATTATTTGCTGCCTTTAATTGAATTTGATGAAAGGCATGGTGGTGAGTTGCTTGAAACATTGGAGGTCTATTTGCAATCGAACGGCTCAAAGCAGGAAACAGCAAAACGGCTGTTTATTGTCAGGCAAACCTTGTATCACCGCTTAAGGAAGATTGAAAGCTTAATAGGAAAGGACTTCATGAATGCAGAGAACCGTCTTGCCCTGGAATTTATGCTCCTTGCTCGGAAGTTTACGAAGAAAATGAAAGAATAATCCATATTTCAGCTTTTACTAAGTGTATAAAATCAGGGTTTTTGTTTTACATTTTGTTACATGAAAAGAGGCGCTTTATTCTTCATAATGTTTTGTAAATATATCGTTCCAGAGGTTCAAAAGGAACGTTTACTTCAAAATATGAAAATGGGAGAGTGACTGGAGATGTTGGATACTACTTTAGGAAAAGAGTTACTAGAGAAGGACGAAAAATACGTTTGGCATTCTATGAAGCCATATAATCCAAATGCAACTCTAGTTGTTGAAAAGTCAAAGGGTGCCCGCATCACAGATGTAGATGGCAAAGAGTATATAGAAGCAATGGCCGGACTGTTTTGTGTGAATATTGGCTACGGCCGAGAAGAACTTGCAAAAGCAGCCTATGATCAAATGGTTGCCAATCCATATACGCCTTTATCCCAAGGTCATATACCGTCTATTAAATTGGCGGAAAAGCTAAACGAAATGCTGGGTGGAGATTATGTAATCTTCTTTTCAAATAGCGGTTCCGAGGCAAATGAAACAGCTTTTAAAATTGCGAGGCAGTATCATCAACAAAAAGGGGACTCCACTCGTTATAAAATTGTTTCTCGCTATCGTGCCTACCATGGGAACGCTGGTGCAGCATTAGCCGCTACAGGCCAGGCAGAAAGAAAATACCGCTACGAACCATTGTCTCCTGGCTTCCTTCATGTAGCACCACCAGATTCCTACCGAAGCAATGAGGATGGCTATACAGATGTGCTTGAAATTCCAAGTGTAAAAGATGTCGATCGAGTAATGACTTGGGAGTTTAGCGAAACAATTGCAGCTATGATTCTAGAGCCAATCATAACAGGAGGTGGAGCACTGATTCCACCTGAGGGCTATTTAAAAGGAATTGAGGCAGTATGCAAAAAACACGGAGCATTAATGATTGTGGATGAAGTAATCTGTGGATTTGGCCGTACCGGTAAACCTTTCGGATTCATGAATTATGGAGTGAAACCTGACATTATCACAATGGCGAAAGGACTCACAAGTGCATATCTCCCGCTATCCGCAACAGCGGTAAAGCGTGAAATTTACGAAGCGTTTATGGAAAGTGGAGTGTATGACTATTTCAGACACGTTAATACTTTTGGTGGCCATCCTGCTTCATGCGCCCTTGCATTGAAGAACCTGGAAATTATGGAAGAAGAGCAATTGTTTGAGCGCTCAGCCATTAAAGGCGAAGAAATGCTGCTTACATTGCAAGCCCAATTAAATGCCCATCCATTAGTAGGCGATGTTCGTGGAAAAGGCTTACTAATAGGAATTGAGTTAGTAAAAGACAAAGCGACAAAAGAACCTTTAGATATCGACAGTGTAAACAAAGTAGTCTCAACTTGTAAGGAAAAGGGTGTTCTTATAGGGAAAAATGGCACAACAGTCGCTGGATTCAATAACGTGCTACTGTTATCGCCGCCGCTCAGTATTCCAGATGAGGACATCAAAATCGTCATAAGTACATTAGTGGAAGCAATTGCTCAACTTGATAAGTAAGAACAAAAAGGCTGGGACATAAGTAGAAATTCTAAGAAAATTAGTGGGAAACTATCATAAGAAGTTGATACTTTCTAAATTGATTGCAGTGGTAGGGGCGACTCCTGCGATACGATGCTTGAGACTACAGGCTCAGGCCGTGCCCGCGAAAAAGCGTACCCGAAACGGAAATCAATTTTCCACACATCGAAAAAACACCATTTTTTAAGAAAAAATGGTGTTTTTTGGTTTTGTCTCGGCCTCTTTCCTATAGAATAGAAAGTATAAAAATATATGATCGGTCTTAGTGCAGCAAATAATTCTAATCACGGAGAGGCAAGCCACTTGGCCGAGTTTCTAATATGACAATTATCGATTTATTTCCCGAGAAATGTTTTATTTTGCGAAAGGAATGTCGATTATTAGGCCAGAAAACAAGCGTTTAGTTTGTTTGTTCTAAGTATTTTGATTTCTTTTTCTAAATTTTGTCGATTTTTAAACACTGTAGCTATTTCACAGCTGTCACAATTTGCACATTGTTTTAGTACAAAGCTAATGAGGAATTCTGAAGTGGTAAGGGAGCATATAGTTGATAATCTCTTGAATTGCATCTCTTGTTACAAACTATAACAACGGCGAAATAAGATTTAAGAATCCAATACAATGAAAAATTCAAACAATACTTAGAAAAGACAATGTAATTTCTGGTGGGGATTTAACCTTAGAAGCCGACCGATTTTTATAAGATATATTGTTTTAGCTCATCGTTTTTACTTCTAAGTTTCTATTTTTGATTTCTTTATATTTTGTAGCGACTTTTTCGTGAATAGGATGGGCTTTAGGAATCCCTAGATATTTGGAAATCACAAGATGTATATCGTGCTTCTGGATTTCTTCGTTTAGCTTAACTGCTTCTGGGTCTTTGTTGTAGTCGAAAAGAAGGGCAGCAGCAATGGCCTTTGTTAAATTGGATATATCCATACCGAGATCATAAGCTTGAACAGTTGGTTTCACAAGGCGATCGTTGATAGATAGTTTTCGAAGCGGAGATCTGCCTACACGGACAATTTTGTCTTTTAAGTTGGGGTTGGCGAAACGGTGCAAGATTTTGCGGATATAACGTTTATGCTCTTGTTCATCTAAATCAAATTTTTCAATTAACATCTCACCTGTTTCATTCATCACTTTCTGTACATCCATGGATAATTGCGGGTCCTTCATAACTTCTTGAATCGTAGAATAGCCCTTTAAATACCCGTAATAGGCTGCACAGCAATGGGCTGTATTGACTGTAAAAAGTTTTCTTTCGATATAGGCATCAAGTGAATCTACGAATTGAAGTTCTGGGATTACTGGGAGATTATCAGATAGTTGGGAGCTTTCAATTACCCATTCGAAGTAGGGTTCAACTGTAACTTCTAGTGGGTCTTCATGATGCTGAGCAGGAACGATTCGGTCAACTACGGTATTTGGAAAGGCAATATACTTAGAGGCCTGTTCGTGCATGGATTTTGGCAAATATGAAAAGACATATTTTTTTAATTTTGAGCTTGCTCCAATTGTGTTTTCACAAGCAATGATGTGGAGAGGATTCTTGTTGTTTTTTAGGAGCCTTGCTTTGATTCCGAGAGAAATCGTTTCAGCGATAGTGGGTAGATTTGTTACGCCCAGCGCAGTGGTAATAATTTCAGCGTGAACAATTTGCTTTACGACTGCTAAAGTATCGTTTGTAGAAACGGCTTCTACGTGTTGGACTATAATACGTTCTTTGGTTTCATTTGCTATATTAACGGGGTATTGTTTTCTAAGATTGAATTGTTGAATTTTTGTTTGGCTACGTGTGACAAAACAGACGTCGAAGCCTGCTTTGGATAAGATGAGACCAATAAAACCTCTTCCAATGTTTCCGGCACCAAAGTGAACAGCTTTTGGCCTATCCATATTTAAATCATTCAAGGGAATCACTCTCCTTCGTTAGGATTAGTATTTTCAGACAAAATTCCATTTGTAATTTGTAAAGCTGGGAGGAAATCCGCTAAATTGAGTAAGAAATTCGCCAGTAAATCTTATTTATACGCCAATTCAGCAGGAAAATCCGCTGTTTCACCTCAACTAATTAACTTGAATGTACTTTTTGTTGAATCAGTTCTATTAATGCATCTAACTCATAGTTTGCTAGACTATCGATTGTGTGATGACCTTCACTAAATGGAAGAAGCTTTGTAATATCATTTTTAATGACGACGGTCGGAATTCCAGCTGCAACGGCTGCACGTGCACCATTAGGAGAGTCTTCGATGGCGATAGCTTCAGAAGGCTCCACACCAAGTTTTTTTAATGCTTGTAAGTAAAGTTCAGGGTCTGGTTTTACCTTACTAACGGTATCAGCTGTACAGTAGCATTCAAAGTAGTCTTCGATGCCATGTAATTTCACAAACTTATCAATCCAGGCGCGTTCGGAGCTGCTTGCTAAACCAATTTTTAACTTTTTTGATTTTGCAGTTTCCAGAAGTTTTAGGATACCTGGGCGTACGCTTTCTTTAATCATCATGTTAGTGTGCTTTTTTTGGACAGATTGTTTGAATTCCTCTAAATCTATTGGAAGATTGTAATGAGTTTTTAAATGTGTGTACGGGTTAAAGGAATGGAGACTCGTTCCGAGGCATTGGGAATATTGCTGTAAGGTTAAATCGATATCATGAGATTTATAGGCATCTCTGAAGGTTATATACCAGGCAGTTTCAGTATCAATAATGGTTCCGTCAAAATCAAAAATAATCGCTTTTATCATGACATTTCTCCTCTCAATTGTGTATTTCCTATCCTAATTATTAGAAATATTAGAATATTGATTATTACCTTATCATGGAAAAACATATCATTCAAGGGTTCCTTATAGAGAAATAGCTGATTTTGCTAGAATAGAAAGATGCTATAAATCCCAATCTAAACCAAATGAAAACGCTATAATTTTACGGAATAAAAAAATTCGAAATGATTCTTATTACCTATCGTCGTGACTTGTAATTGTTAGGTTTTAAAGGGATAAATACTTTGGTGAATTTTATCCTAGTAATCCTCTAAAGTTAGTTGTTGAACTTTTGAAAATTCTAAAATAAATATGCGATAATAGAGTTAACTAAAATTAGAGGAGCTTCAACAATGACGAGAAAAATATATGTTATTCATGAAAATGATGATTGGACTATACATCTAACAAAAAGATTGGAAGAATTAAATTTACCATACGAAACTTGGCACCTGGATGAGGGGATTGTTAATCTAAATGAGGCACCGCCTGAGGGGGTATTTTATAACAGAATGAGTGCATCCTCTCATACTCGGGATCACCGTTTTGCACCGGAATTAACTGGAGCGGTACTTGATTGGCTGGAATTTTACGATCGACGCGTTCTCAACGGCAGTAATGCGCTTCGCTTAGAGCTTAGCAAGATAAAACAATACACACAGCTTGAAAAATACGGAATCCGAGTTCCAAAGACAGTTGCTGCAGTCGGTAACGAGCAAATTCTGAAGGCTGCTAAAGAGTTAGGCATGGTGCCATTTATAACAAAGCATAATCGTGCAGGAAAAGGTCTGGGGGTTCAATTATTCTACTCTCTAGAAGCGCTTCAAGAATACTTGGATAGTCCTCGATTTGAAGAGCCAGTAGACGGGATTACTCTAGTCCAGCAGTATGTAAAATCACCTGAGCAATTCATAACTCGTGTGGAATTTGTTGGTGGAGAATATGTTTATTCGGTTAGAGTGGACACTTCCGAAGGCTTTGAGTTATGCCCGGCAGATGCTTGTCAAATAGGGGATTTATTCTGTCCAGTGGGTGAAGATCCAAAAGATCAAATGAAATTTAGAATCGTGGAAAACCCCCGTACCGAGCTAATTGAAAAATATCAAAACTTCTTAAAAGGAAACGGTATCGATGTAGCAGGTATCGAATTTATTGTAGATGCGGACGGTACAGTTTACACTTATGATGTAAATACGAATACAAACTATAACTCGGATGCAGAAGAAGCAGAGCAGAAATTCGGGATGCTGGAATTGGCAAAATTATTGGGTAAAGAATTAGAAAATCTGTAATATAAATATAGAGGCACCGCTTCGTAAACCGGTTATTAACGGTTCTGTTAAGTGGTGTCTTTTTTATAAAAGGGTAAAAGGGTCAGGGAGAATTTTGTCGGAAATTAACTAATGAAATGTTTTAGGTGGGGGCTAGACGAGTGGAGATTAAATTAATACAAGCGACTGCTGGAGATGTCATACTGCTTCATGATGTTCAAACGAAGGCTTTTAAACCCTTATTGGAAAAGTATTTGGATTATGAAACGAATCCGGCGAATGAACCAATCAATCGCCTATTTGAAAAAATTCAATATAGTTCATTTTTCAAGATCATGGCTGAAGGTCAAGTGGTAGGAGGAATTCGAATTGTAAGAAGAAATTCCAGTTACTGGATAAGTCCGATTTTTATCCTTCCTGAGTATCAGGGGAGAGGAATCGCTCAGCAGGCAATTCGCCAAGTTGAAGAACGTTTTACGAATTTCGATACATGGGAGCTTCAAACGATTTTGCAGGAACAAGGGAATTGTTATTTGTACGAAAAAATGGGCTATGAGCGGACGGATTTTGAGCAAGTTGTAAATGATAGAATGACTTTGATTGGCTATAAGAAGACGAAGCAATAGAAAAATTGCGAAAAGAACTCTAGGGGGATAGAAAATGACGGTTCTACCGAAACTAGCTTCACAGCTTAATCGAAAAGATGAACGACCGAATATAGAACTAGCGAGAGAGTTAATGGATCGTAATCATATTGAGGGAATTCAGGAAATTATAGAAAATTTAACGAATCCAAATAAGAGGATTAAAGCAGATTGCATTAAGGTTGCGTATGAAATTGGAAGAGTTAGACCTGAGCTTATCAGTGACTATGCAGAGATTTTTATAAAATTATTAAAAAGTCCAAACAACCGGTTGGTATGGGGTTCAATGCAAGTTCTATCAACCATTGCAGAGATAAGTGCCATTCCATTAATGAAGCATCTGCATTCCATTAAACTAGCGATTAAAACTGGAACGGTTATTACTGCCGATAAAGGAATCCTTACTTTAGCAAAGCTATCGAGAGTAAATGAGCAGAATCAAGAGCGTATTTTTCCTATCTTAATCGAGCATTTGAAAACCTGTCGTACAAAAGAGGTCCCTCAGCATGCGGAAAGTATCTTAATGGCTATTACATATGAAACGAAAGATGAATTTTTAACTGTCCTGGCAGAACGAGAGCCATATATGACAAAGCCTCAATCAAGAAGAATCCAGAATATTTATAGACAGCTGACAGATTTACATAAGAAGTAAAGGAGTAATTCATGATGAACATTAAACAACTGCTTGAACAATATAAACCATACAATGCACAAGAGGCGAAGGATCAAGAAATAATGCTTCGCTACATGGATACTTTCGATAATCTTTTTACTAGAGTAAATGAATTTGCTCACTTTACGGCATCCGCCTGGCTTGTGAATGAGGATCATACAAAGGTTTTAATGGCCTATCATAATATATATAATTCTTGGTCT
>DAMDNS010000015.1:0-15177 GCA_032083605.1 Ureibacillus sp. | reverse complement strand
CCACAAATTAGCTTTCATACTATCATCTGAGGTTTCTATATTTAAACTTCTTTTTGCCCTACTTATAAATTGTTTCAAAACTTTTCGGCGATCCATCCATCAATTCCTCCTTATCTATTTGTTTTCATATTTGCACGCAACTTACGAATGGCAACGAATAAACAAAACACCGTTATCAATACATAAAAAATTAAATAGCCTGCCCATACCGGTATAGAGATACCGACTACAGTTTCTAAACTTGTTGCCATTTCCGGATATAGAATTGTGACCATCAAAGCACCCGGGTTAATCGTTGCCCAGAAGTATGAAATCGGTGAAAATGGTGTCACGTTCTGCGATGGCGATCCAGAGTACATGAACATTTGCTCCATGGAAATTCCTACAAAGAATAGAAAGGCTGTTATTCCTGCCAAGAAAATCATCGCCCCATAAGTGGCAATCATCGATACAATCGTTCTTTTGGTAATTGTTGAAAACATAATCCCGATACTTCCGATTGCAATCAGTGTAACCAAATAGAATAAGAAGATGGTGATTAGCTGGGAAGGCGATACCCCGCCAAATAGAAATACAAGACTATATAAAGGCAAACCCGCCACTAGCATTAAAACTAAAAAAGCTACAGAGGACAAAAGCTTCCCTACAATAATTTGGGTCGAGCTTTGAGTTGTCGTCAGCAAAATATTCAATGTTTGTTTTTCACGCTCTGTACTAATTGCTCCCGCCGTTAGCCCCGGGGTAATGAACATCACCAGTCCCATTTGAATAAAACTGATTCCCGCGAACATGGTAAAGCTATCACTCGGCCTAAAGAAGGCGGTACCCGAAAATCGTGTATAGATGAGTAAAAAGCCCGCAACAAAAATACATAGCACCGCTAAGTAAAACATTAATCCCGAGAAGCTTTTAAAGGCACGGAATCGTAATTTTAGCTCCTTTGATAATACTGGATTTGAAAATCGCTCCATCATTTCTCATCCGCCCCCCTCGTAATCGCCATAAAGACATCCTCTAAATCCTTCTCCTCTTCGGTTAACGAATAGATCGGGATTTCGGCAAGCAACGCCTCTCTCAAAAGCTTGACTTGATCGATTGTTTTACCGCGATAATTAAAGGCAAGCTCATTTTTCTCATAGACGATATCAATTGAATTCACCAACGGATCCTCTTCAAAATAGGCACTTGCCTTTTCAAGCTCGTCTATTACTTTTACAATGATGCGTTTTTCCACTTGCAATTGTTCCTGAATTTGAGCAACATTCCCATGGGCAATCAGTTTTCCGTTATCAATGACGCCAATTTCGTCACACATTTCCGCAAGCTCCGGTAAAATATGCGATGAAATCAGGATTGTCTTCCCCATCGATTTTAAATGCTTTAAAATATCCCTCATTTCAACACGGGCACGCGGATCTAAACCGGACGCCGGCTCATCAAGGATTAACACCTTCGGATCATGAATAAGAGATCTCGCTAAACAAAGACGCTGCTTCATCCCCCGGGATAGTAAGTCAACATACTCATAACGTTTATGTGTTAGATTGACCAGTTCCAATAATTGCGGAATAAGCACTTTCCGGTCCGCCGCAGAAATCCCGTAGCTCGCTCCGTAGAAATCGAGATATTCGTCAGCCTTTAGCTGGTCATACACCCCAAAAAAGTCCGGCATGTAGCCAATTTGTTTTCTGACTTCTTTTGGTTCACGAACAACACTTTTCCCATTGATAAATGCATCTCCCGTTGTTGGAGAAAGAAGAGTAGAAAGTATCGAAAATGTAGTAGATTTCCCGGCGCCATTAGCTCCTACAAAACCAAAGACAACTCCTTCATCCAAGGATAAGGTTAAGTTATCTAATGCAGTAAAGGAGCCGTACCTTTTCGTTAAACCTTGTATATCAACCATCATTATTGTGCCACCCCCCTTATCTCGATATCGGGCATTTTAACAGGGGTTCCTAAATTGTCGATTACATTCACCAGTATCTTCAATTGCCCCTCTGCCGAAATATATTGGTCTAAATTCGTTGTATAGCTTGCACTTTTTTCCTGTATTTCTTCATAGCTGGATGTAGTCCAATTCCAAATCGAAAGGGAAGTACGATCCGACGACTTGTTGGAAATCGATATTTCTGCCCAATTTGTATTAGCTAAAAGCTCATCTGGTGCCCAAACCATGTAGTCATAATCGCCTTTATCTAGATACCATTCATTCGTTGCATCATTCATAAGCTCCATATATCCTGAACCACTTGTAGGTTGTAGGTTTTTCTCCAGGGATTCTTTATCCAGGGTAAATGCACCCGTCAATTCAACAGCTGGCTCAAAGCTTTGAGCAATCAAGGAAACTGGAGAGACCTTTGCATTTCCATCCAATTCAATTCCTACCAAGCTCTCTTCTGTCCAAGCTATAATTGTCGGCAATTTCTCCCCCTGAATCAGCTCTCCTGCACCATACTTCAATCTTTCTAAACGAACCGGCATTAAATCGTCCTTAGATTGTGGTTGTGTGTATTGATAGTTATAGTTTGAAATTGATGGGGAGAGAAGAACAGAATTCTTTACTTCCTTTGATACCTCGAGCGTTCCATTTGCTTCGATATCACCCAACTCTATTTCCTTTGTCCCTGACCAAATGGCCACATCATTCAATTTAAATGGGAAGTGATTTGTAATGCTCCCCTCTACTTTTCCATCTTTCAGTGTAAGCTTGATATCCATATTCCCGGCATTTTCAATTTTTGTTTGCCCAACGATTGATTGAACAGACCAGTAATTCAGGTTTTTCAAGTAAATCGTTGAGCCATTTGCATGCTCTTTTACATAAGATTTCTCATGAAGAACCCCTTCTGTTGACCCACCATAGAAATATGAATTTCTTGAAGCTACAGCTGTAGTTTTTTCATCTGTAGTAAAGGTAAAGTCCCCTCCGCGATTTGTTAGGAGCGACTCCACATAATGCCCCGTCAAATTATCCCCCTCTACTTTATAAAAAGCGGATTGCTGGATTTGAGATTGCATTAAACGATCCTTTGCTCCAAATATAAACATTCCTAGCGAAAGAGCAATTGATAATATCGGGATAATCCACCACGCCTGCTCCCGTTTATCCATTCTTTTTAGAACGAAGTACAATATCGGTCCGATGAGTAAAATATAAATAATAATGGTCGTGACCAGCAGTGTTGTCGATACCTCGAACGAAGGGAAGAGCTCATTCACTCCACCAACCTCGGAAGGAAGATAATTATTAATGCCTCCATAATACATTCCAAATGAATTATTCTGGTTTTGATTTTGCAAATTCAGCATTTGGGCCATCAATTTTGCATAGCCATCCATCCCTGCCAGTGGCTGGTCACCTAAAGAGAAGGTTGTTTGAACAACACGTCCACTTCCTAATGACAGACTCGATGCGAGAACAGTATCCCCATCTGCAAGTAAACGAGTACTTCCTTCATTCTCTTTTGCTTGATATACCTCAATATCCTCCGGGAAGATTCCTTTGTTTGATAAAGTAGCTAAACTATCCTTCGAAACACCAATTCTTTCATTTGACAGAGTTAATGGTAAATGATCTTTAAAAATACCTGCGGATGCTTCGACTTGATCGGAAGCACCTATTAGGAGTGTCCCGCCATTTTCTACCCAATCGTAAATTGCTTCCTGCTGCTTTTCAGTAAAATCGGCAAGACTGACTTCATCCACTGTAATGACATCTGCCATTGCTAGCCCCTTCGAATCTGATGGTAATTCAAAGTTTTTAAGCTGCTTGGCATGGAAAACTTCCACATTATATGTTGAAAATTGTCTTAACCGTTGGAAAGCAGCTAAGCGATCACTATTTTCCGTCAATGTATAGATAAAAGTAGCTTCCTGATCATGAAATTGTGGCCTTACCGCTTTTGTACCAGTGTATTTCACAGGGTTCCCCTTTTCGATTCCACCCTCATAGAAATAAAATAGATTTGGTTGCTGATTACCGCTATACATATAATCATCCGAAAGCCCATTTAAATAGAGCTGGATGGTTTTTGTTTCACCTTCCGCGATATCTAATGGGTAAACCAATCCCGACCCAACGGAATAGGACTCAGCTGCGTCAATTACCAAATCGCCCGAAAAGGCGGAACCATTATTAGTAATCGTCAATTTTAACGGTAATGGTGTGAAAAACTTAACCTTGTTGTTGATCCCCGCTTCCGCGCTGACATCTAATTTAGGCGCCGCACTGGCACTGTCTATATGTAGAAAACTAATAAAGAATGAAAATAAAAATATGATCGGTATGATTCGCTTAAACAATACCCTAACCCCCTTTTCCTCTTTAATTGGTACGTTCATTTTACATTTAAGTTCCAGTATTTCCAAATATTAATGAATTTTCAGAATCTGTTCGCTCTGTTCGCATTGCGATATTCGCAAAATTGAATTACCTTACTTTGTTATATTGGATTTTTAGGTGTGAGGTATCAAGGTGAATTTGAATTAAAGGAGGGTTAGTGGTTTTGCTAAATAAATTTTTCAGGATTAATTAAAAAAAAAAAGACAAAACCAACAGTGAAGTTGATTTTGTCTTTATAAATGCCTGCATGGCTTAATATGTAGATTAAAGCCGTGCACCTTTCTTCGACAGCCGTACATAAGCGTTACTCTTGTCGACAGCTCGGGTTAGGCTACCCCGCGGCACATGGATGAAACCACTTAATGCTGCTTCCTTCCGGACCTGACATGGTTCGTGGGTATCCATTGCGCAGGACCCAACCTTCAACGCTACGTGCAAGAGGCAGACCAAACATACGGACAGCCTCAGAAAAGGAATTCAGTCTCGCTAGAGCGGATTGCGAGTTACAGGGCACCGCTACCTCCCCACCTAGCACGGCATAAATTAGTATACTTTATATCTAGGGGTAAATGCAATGTTTTGATTTGGTAATAGAGGAAAAAATGAATTCCCCCTATTTTTTTCATGCTTCAAAATATATACTTATGTTGTTTTTAATAGGATTTTATCATTTCATGATCTTTTAGACATATGATTCCAAATCAAAATTCCAACTAATATTTTATATAAAAATTGCCCATAATAGTGATGAAAACTATATTGGAAAACGGATTTAATTTAGATGAAAAATTATTTAGCAAAATTGTTGACCATCGAAATAATTCATGATATAGTATTTCTTGTCGATAGGTTTCGACATTATATACGGAGGCATACCCAAGTCTGGCTGAAGGGATCGGTCTTGAAAACCGACAGGCGGGTTACACCGCGCGTGGGTTCGAATCCTACTGCCTCCGCCATTTTAATTTTCAACTTTAACCGTATACGTTATGTATACGATTTTTTTATATATTAAACGACTTAAGAGGTTTTATATACCTTTTAAGTCGTTTTTTAATTTGCTTAAGCCTTTATCATAGTCAAAAGATGTGCTCCTAGATTTACCATCGTTTTTAGTTTTTCCAAACCCTTTCATATTACGGTATACCATATAATGATCTTTCTTTAAGAAACTATATCCTCAAATCTTCGCAAACAAAAAACTTCCAACGTTGAACGCTGAAAGTTTTTTGTTTGACGTTTCATTACTATATAATCTGATTCTTTCTTTGCATTAAAAAAATCTATCTAAATTTTAGGCTTTTTGAATGTTCTCTACTTCAGTATCGGGGTTAAATTGACCTTCCCATTTAGCAACAACGAGTGCTGCCAATGAATTCCCTACTACGTTAACCACAGTACGTCCCATATCTAGAATACGATCAATACCTATGATAAACATTAGACCCTCTGCCGGTAGACCCATTGTGCCGAAAGTAGCTAATAATACAACGAATGATACACCTGGTACACCAGCCATACCTTTTGATGTAACCATCAAGACGAGCATTAATGTTATTTGTTGAACAATACTTAATTCAATGCCATACATTTGTGCAACAAATAATGAAGCGATTGCTTGATATAATACCGAGCCATCCAGGTTAAAAGAATAACCCGTTGGAATAACAAATGTCGAAATATGTTTTGGAGCACCGACCTTCTCCATTTTGTCCATAATTCTTGGCAGAACCGTTTCCGAACTAGATGTAGAGAATGCCAAGATTAATTCTTCTTTTATCACTTTTATTAATTTGAAGATGCTGTAACCAATTATTTTAGCCATAATGCCTAATATAACAATTACAAAGAAGATCATTGTTCCATATACCGTTAACGCTAATTTAGCGAGTGGAATTAGCGAGGTGAAACCATATTTAGATATTGTTACTCCGATTAAAGCGAAAACACCAATCGGTGCATACTTCATAAATAAGTTTGTTACATAGAACATAGCATGTGATATACCTTCAAAGAAGCCTAATGCCGTTTTTCCTCTTTCGCCAATTGCTGCAATCCCAAGGCCCAGTACTACCGCAAAGAAGATAATCGCCAGCATATCACCTTCAACCATTGCCTGAATAGGATTTGTAGGGACAATATGCAGAAGTGTATCCACAATAGATTTCCCTTCTTGTTGATGGGAAGTATCTACATAACTAGAAATATCAGTCTGGCTAAGATTATTCATGTTTATGCCAGCTCCAGGCTGGAATAGATTAGCAGAAACTAGACCAACCACAATGGCCAATAATGTCATACCGATGAAATATGTCAATGATTTGCCGCCCAGTTTACCAACAGCTTTCAAATCACCTACACCTGCAATAGCAACAATAATACTTGAAAGTACAATTGGTACAACGATCAGTTTAATCAAACGGAGGAAAAGATCCCCGAATGGCTGTAAAACACTTTGTGCTGTTTCACTTCCATAGAAAATTCCGCCGACAATAACTCCTAAGATAAGACCAATTAAGATTTGCATCGCTAAACTTAATTTAAATTTCAAATAATTACCCTCCTTTTGATGCTTTAAACTATACGACTTTCTCTAGTAAGGGAAACAAATATATGAACGATCTCTATTTATTTTAATAAATATAAAAAAACAGTTAGTACCATCGACTAACCAAATCCCTTCATACCGTTTCCTGTAAACGCTTACGAGGTTAGCTTTCAGGTTAGGACTTCGGAAACAATAAGCCCCCTCTTTTCAGAATTCACCTATAACGGAAATATCCGTACAAACATTTGGGTCCCCCGCTCTTGAATAAGATTAAGCGAAAATTGAATAACCAGTATAAATTTTATCATTAATATACTTTAAAAGTAAATAATAGATTATTTCCATCATTATTATTGGAAATTGAAACAGAATTGAAAAAAGCCGCAAACACTTCGCGACTTTCCCACTAAATTCCATTATTTTTGTAATACCTTTTCTAAATAAGCACGAATGGATGCCTCACCTTTTGATAAGGCTTCCGCTTCACGCAATTCGTCTTTTCGTATTTTCTCTTCAGCTGCTGCTGCAATTTGCTCGACATCCTCATTTCGCACGACTACAATGCCATCTACATCTCCAACGATATAGTCTCCCTGATGGACCGATACGCCTCCAATTGCAACTGGCACTCCAACGACACCACCCCCGTGCTTAAAGCCCGCTGCGACGGTTGTACCTAACGAGAATACCGGAAAATCCAACTCTCGTATGGCAGCAATATCACGGATTACTCCATCAACGACAAAGCCTTGTATCCCTACTCCTTTTGCTAATGAAATAACAAAATCTCCAGCAACCGCTCGATTAGTATTTCCTTTTGCATCGATTACAAGAATATCGCCTTTTTGAGCTTTACTAATCGCTTCCAATACCGCCCCATTTTCCCCATCTGGCAATCGTACTGTCAGCGCTCGTCCAGCAATTTTAAAATGATCGCTAAGCGGTTTGATACGCCCATTTACATTTGTGTGCCCCCCTGTTGCATCGGAAATAGCCGTCGTAGGTAAACTATGTAACCTTCGAGAGATTGTTGTTTCCATTTCTTAGCCCCCTAAAATTTCTAAATATTGTAATAATTTAAATGATATAGGAATATTAGATTAAGTTAAATAGGTTTTTTTCATTAATTCAAGTTAAATAGCCCTTTAAAATAGATCAATTTGGATAGAATGGCCTTGAGGACGCTCTTTATATAGGGAATTTGAACATACATAAACGAAAACAGGGAGTGACATCTATGAAATTAAATCGGTTGGTCACACAATATCAAAAGGAGTCTGGGGAAACGGGCTTCAGGATGGCAACATTCGATATTGATGTCATTGCAAAATCAAATGGAGGGCTTGCTCCAACCATTTTATATTTCCATGATAATCAGGATGTGACAGACGACATTCGTTCACTGAGATTTAGTGTAAATTCACCCTATTCCTATATCGAGGATTACGAGAAATTTCAAACCATGCTTTATAATAAGGAGCAGCGTGCACTCAATAATCTATATGATTCAATCAGCATTCGGCCTAAAAATATGCCCCCTGGAAAACAGGTTTTATGGAGTCTGGGTGTCTTGATTTTAATGACAATTCCATTAATAGTTGCAATTATATTACGATAATTTATTTATCCATATTAAAACCCCTGCAAAGGATATTTACAGGGGTGATTTCAATTTATTCTACTTTACCTTCAACAACTACATCGTCTGCACTAATATTTTCCCCGAAAGCAGGCTTTAATGTTTCATCATATGCTTGGTGGAAGAACTGCTCTTCTCCCAAAGCTTCCAGTTCCGTATTTAACCATTCAAGTAATTCCGTATTTCCTTTTTGAACAGCAGGAGCAATATAATCTAGGTCTCCTAATGATTGTAATGCTACCGAGAAGTCTGGATTTTCGTTTGCCCAACCAAATAACAATGCATTATCTTGAGCCATTGCATCGCCACGACCATCTTTTAACGCCTCAAACGCTTCCGTATTTTGATCATACTTTACAAGTTCGACTTCTGGGTGATTCTTCATGAAATAAGCTTCTGCTGTTGTTCCTTTTGTTACAATGATCTTTTTGCCTTCTAATTGTTCTTCAGAATCAATTGGAGCTGAGTTTGGAGAGACAACGCCAATTGCCACTTTCATGTATGGGTTAGCAAAATCCACTTGTTCTTGGCGTTCAGGTGTTACTGTAAAATTCGCCAGTACCACATCTACTTTGTCGGATTTCAATAAATCTACACGTGCTTGCGCTTCTGTCAATACATATTCTACTTTCGATTCATCACCTAATAAATCCTTTGCAAGACGTTTCGCAAGTACAACATCATAACCTTGATTTTCCCCATTGGCATCTACATAGCCGAATGGCGGTTTATCACTAAATACTGCAACGCGTAATGTGCCACGTTCTTTAATTGCATCTATTGTAGATTCACCGGCTGTATCAGAACCCGCTTCTGAATCACTGTCACTGCTTCCGCATGCTGCCAAAATAATCATTGTTAATGCAGCTATTAGTAAAACTAAAAATTTATTCTTCATCCTTCATCCTCCTAAAATTGCAATATATTAAGAAATTGCTTGGCACGCTCGGTTTGTGGGTTAGAGAAAAACTCTTCTGCAGCAGCCTGCTCATGGATTTTTCCTTTTTCCATAAAGATCACTTCATCTGCTACCAATCTAGCAAAATTCATCTCATGGGTCACAATCAGCATCGTCATCCCCTGCTGTGCTAATTGTGCAATAACATCTAACACTTCACGGACCATCTCTGGATCAAGTGAGGCCGTAACTTCATCAAACAGCATGATGTCCGGATTGATGCATAAGGCTCTAACAATAGCAATCCGTTGCTTTTGCCCCCCTGATAGCTGCCTTGGATAATCATTAGCTCGATCCGCTAATCCAACACGCTCTAATAGCTCTTTCGCTTGAGACTCCACTTCTTGGCGAGGACGTTTTTGCACTTTCATAGGAGACAATAGAATATTCTCCATTACGGTTAAATTGGGAAATAAATCATAGCTTTGAAAAACCATGCCAATTCGCTGACGAACATCTTGCCAATTGGTAGATTTTTGGATTAGGCTCTTATTTTCCAGTAAAATATCTCCGCCTTGCACTTCCTCCAACCCATTAAGGCAACGCAAAAATGTACTTTTACCGCAACCCGAAGGTCCTAAAATCGCAATTACCTTTCCTTTTTCAACCTGCAAATCGACCCCGTTCAGTACAGCTTTGTCACCATACTTTTTAATAAGTCCCTTCACTTGTAAAATCGGAACCTGATTACTCATTGTGCTAACAACTCCTTAAGCTGCCCATTTTTGCTCCAGCCTTCTCGAAAAGCGAGATAATGGGAAACAAATACAAAAATACATAAAGAATATAATGCCGTATATCCAAAATGAGGCTGTTGGATAATGCATGTTGTTCACTTCTATAATTTGCTGTCCTACTTTGATCACTTCAATAACGCCAATCATTGTTAGTAAGGCTGTTGTTTTAATCATCCTTGTAATTAAATTGATCATCGGTGGGATAGATCGTTTCGTTGCTTGCGGAATAAGTACATATCGATATATCTGAACCGGACTTAACCCTAGTGCTTTACTTGATTCCATCTGGTGCTTTGGCAGCGAAATAATAGCTCCGCGAACAATATCACTCATCTCGGCAGTACCCCATAAGCTAAAAACAATCAGTGCAACTATTTCTGAGCTTAAATTAATGTCGAAATTAGCAGGGATAATATAATAGATTACAAATAACCAAACAAGAATCGGAATGATACGAAACAATTCCAAATAGATTCTAAATGGAATTTGAACCAGTTTATTTTTGGATGTTCGGATAATGCCAATAATGATTCCTAAAATAATTGAAATAACAACCGCGACAAGAGCAACACGTAACGTTACGAGAAGTCCTAATAGCAAACGTTGCATATTAATCCCTTCAAATAGGACACTAATTCCCGAATTCAGCATGTCTTACTCTCCTCTCCAGCCAAGTTAAGAACAATGTTAAAGGAAGTAAAATGATTAAATATCCTATCACTAACATGAGTAAGGCTTCATTTGTTTTATAAAAAATCCCCATCAGATTTTTTGTTGTATTCGTCAGCTCCAAAATTGCAATCCCACTGAAAACGGACGTTTCTTTTAATAGGAAAATGCAATTTGCACTAAAACCAGGAACACTATAGGAAAAGGCTTGCGGAATAATGACATGGCGCATTAGTTGCATATTATTAAGACCAATTGCTTTTCCTGCTTCGACTTGGGACTTAGTAACAGCCTCCATTCCTGAACGGAAGACCTCTGCCATATAACTCCCACCTAAAAACGTCAGCCCGATAATCCCGCAAAGCTCTCCACTTAAAGTAATTCCTACCTTTGGCAAACCATAATATAAGAAAAATAATTGAATCAACAAAGGTGTGTTGCGTGCGACCTCTAAATAGATTTGAACAATGCTGCTTAAAATCTTGATTTTAAAGTACTGAATTATGCTACAAATCAGTCCGACTACAATTGCAAATATGATTCCGATAAAAGCAAGTTTTACCGTTAACCAAAGTGCTGTTTTATAGTTCGGCAAAACATCAATCATATATTGCCAATCAAAAGTCAAATTTTCCACCAGCTAACAATTAATTATTTACTAGAATCTGTTGACCAGGCTGAAGTGTTTCAACACCTTCGATTTCAACAGTTTCAGGGTATTTTAGTCCTAATCCAGTATTTAAGCAGACTACATGCTCATCTTCTTGAATCCAGCCTTGTTCGCGCAATATTTTAGCCGCTGCAAATGTCGCTGCACCTTCTGGGCAAATAAAGTTCCCTTCTAAAGAAGCCACTTCTTTTTGGGCCGCTAATAGTTGTTCTTCTGATACTGCAACTGCACAACCATTCGTTTCATAAATGCCTTCTAATACCAGGAAATCCCCTAACGCTTTCGGTACATTGATGCCAAACGCACATGTAGTTGAATTTTCGAAGAAGACAGATTCTTTTTCGCCCTTTTTCCAGGCATCTACAATTGGTGCACAGCCTTCAGCTTGAACGGCTACCAATCTAGGGAATTTCCCTTTTTCAATCCATCCTAACTCTTGCATTTCTAAAATTGCCTTATAAATTCCGATGATTCCTACGCCACCACCAGTGGGATACAAAATCACATCTGGCACCTTCCATCCGAATTGTTCGACAATCTCATAGCCCATTGTCTTTTTGCCCTCAATTCGATAAGGCTCTTTTAATGTTGATGCATCATATACTCCTTGATTTTGGACTAACCCTGCTACAACTTTTCCTGCATCACTGATTAATCCGTTGATCAGATGTAAATCGCCTCCAGAAATATAAACTTCTTTTCTAGTAATTTCAGGCGCGTCTAACGGCATAACAATTGTCGCTTTAATATTGGCTTTTGCCGCATATAATGCCCAGGCTGCCCCAGCATTTCCGTTTGTCGGCATCGCTAATTGTTTTACCCCCAGCTCTTTTGCTTTGGAGATTCCTACACTCGCCCCTCTTGTTTTAAAGGAACCTGTTGGAATGACTCCCTCGTCCTTGATATATAAATTATTTAATCCATATTCCGCACCCAAAGCTGAGTACTTTTCAAACGGAGTCATTCCTTCGCCTAGCGATACAACATCAGCCTGATTATGTACCGGCAGTACCTCATGGTATTTCCATAAAGTATTTGGGCGTTTTGCTATTTCTTCACGGGATACATTAGCTTTTACTTTTTCTAGGTCATAGCGCACTAACAATGGTGCTCCACATTTACATAATTGTTGAATTTTATTTTCCTCGTACGTTTCGCCACATTTTGGGCATTCTAAATGAGAGATATAACTAAATTTTGTCATTACCTTTCCTCCTAAGCAAAAAAAGGCAGCAACTCGCCCTAAGTAAAAATAGAAACGGTTGCAGCCTTTGGTTTTCCAATCAGCTGTTATATTAAACTAACATAATCTTAATATCAGTTTTCCGATAAGTCAACTATGTTTTAAAGTTTTCTCAATTTTTATACAAATATAACATTACTGTCGGATTAATAAGTCAGGAGAAATGCAAAAAGCTAGTGATAATTAAACATTACCCCTAGCTGTTGACTTTTATTTGAGATGGATACTGACTAGCTTCCTTTTTTCAACAAAACATCTTGGTGATTCGTTAAAATGGTTAAAATCTCCTCAGGTGTTTCAGCGACTCGCAGGATTTCACGTTGCTCTTCTCGAATAAAGCCTTCTTCGATCATTTTATCGAAATGTTGAATAAGGGCATCATAGAATCCATCGATATTATATAGAATGACAGGGTTATGATGTAAACCGATTTGAGCCCATGTGAAAACTTCAAAATACTCATCTAATGTACCACAGCCTCCAGGCAAGGCAATAAATGCATCGGAAAGATCGACCATTTTCTTTTTTCGTACATGCATCGATTCAACAAAATGGATTTCCGTTAGATGCAAGTGGGCGATTTCGCGCTTTTGTAAATGCTCCGGCATAATGCCAATGACTCTTCCATTGTGAGCCAATGCAGCATCCGCAACTGCTCCCATTAACCCGACATTAGAGCCTCCATAGACAATGCCGATTTTTGATTTTGCTAATGCTTCGCCTAATTCTTTCGCTTTTTCTATATAGACCGGCTTCTTCCCTGTTTGAGAACCGCAATAGATCGCAACGTTCATTTTTATTCCTCCAAAGATGATTTGATATAATACAAGTATACTGTGAAATTATTAATATTCTGTAAAGAAGGAGACCTTCTATGAAAATTTGTCCATTAGGTGTTGGCGGTGCTTTTACAAAAAGCAGCTTCCATAATAACTATATCATTGAACTAGACGAAAAATTCCTATTAATTGATGCAGGGACGACATTACGCCAAAGCTTGCCTGCAGCTGGATTTAACTATTTAGCCATGGATTTTGTCTTTATCTCGCACCTTCACTATGATCATGTTGGTGGCTTGGAGGAAATGGTGATGACAAGATATTGGCAATTTGAAAATGGACAGCACTCGCCTTTAAAAACAAAGGTTATTGTGCATGAGAAGCTTGCTGAGCCTTTGAAGAATTACCTTAAGAATAGCCTGGAAAATCAGGGCCGTACTGTGGAGGATTTCTGCGATTTCATCATTTTACATGATGGGGAAGCCTTTGCGATTGGAAATTATGATTTTTCGGTTATTGATACAACCGATTTGCATGTGACCGGTTTAATCAGTGCTGGCTTTAAACTTTCTTCGCCAAACATGAATATCCTCTTCACTGGAGATATGAAGGAGTTAGGGGCTTCAAATCTTTTAGACCAAGTTGATGACCACACTGCTGCAATCTTCCAGGATGTCAGCTTCACATTTAACGGTGTTCATTCAACTATTGAAGAGATTCTTAACTATTATCCAGCCTCATTACATGAAAAGATTTATGCGATGCACTATAACGATAATATCGAGGAGTTTGAAGAAGTTATTAAAGCTGCCCGCATACAACTTGTGAAGAAACAGGAAATTCTCGAATTTTTTTAGAAAATTAACAAAGCAAAATCCTTTTTCGATCAGCCTTATCAGTAAAGCAAAATAGCACTGTTCCTCTTGAACAGTGCTAACTCGATTTCAAATGATTCATTCCCCTTTGATTAAATCATAGGTAATACAGATTGGTTTATTAGAACGAGGATCCTCACTTATAACGGCATCGATATTAAACACCTTTTTTAATACTTCCGCGCTCATTACTTCTTCCGGTGTCCCCGCCTTCACCAAGTTCCCTTTTTCTAGAGCGATCATGTAATCGGAAAATCTAGCGGCATGGTTTAAATCGTGCAACACCATGACAATGGTACGATTTTCTTTCTGATTTAGATTTTGAAGCAGCTCCAACACCTCCAGCTGGTGGGCCATATCTAAATATGTAGTTGGTTCATCCAAAAAAATGATATCTGTATTTTGTGCAAGAGCCATAGCAATCCAGACACGCTGCTTCTGACCACCGGAAAGCTCATCTACAAAGCTATTTTTCAGTTCATAAGTATTGGTTGCATTTAATGCCCAATCAATGATTTCTCGATCTTCCTTTGTTAAGCTCCCAAAGCCGGATTGATAGGGGAAACGGCCATAAGAAACCAATTCTTCCACCATCAGCCCAACTGCACTATCCTGGGTTTGGGGTAGAATCGCTAATTCCTTTGCCAATTCTTTTGTATTTTTCTTCTGAATTTCCGCACCGTCAAGCATAATTTGCCCTTTTTGGTGGGGAAT
>DAMDNS010000014.1:8761-15821 GCA_032083605.1 Ureibacillus sp. | reverse complement strand
CTGCTGAAAGATTGATAGAATGGCTTCATAGTAGCGATCTAATTCCTCATTTGTTGCATTATCCGATAGATCCGGAAGATTTTTTGTTAATTCGTCCACAATCTGTCGACCCTCTGTACTCGCCGTATTCACGTGCTTGATATAGCCTGAAGGCAAAGCGGCCAATTCTTCCAATGTTGTTGGCAGCGGCAGGCCTACAATGGTATTTTCATTGTCCTTTGCCACATCTTCATCTTCGGCTAAATCTTCCACTTTTGGCTCTTCCATTGCTGCATCTTGCTTATCTGCATTGACTGCTTGTGTTTCAGCTTGCTGTTCTTCCCCAGCAGGTTCGTTCGTATTTTCTTTAGAACTACAGCCTGCAAGTAACATTAAGCTTAAGATGATTAGTATGCTGGATCGTTTTTGCAATCTGTTCAACTCCTATTACTTCAGCTAGTTATTCCCCTACCATCCCACTAATTTTAGAAATGATGGATCCAATTAATCCCGAAATTGCTTCTCCTTGACCACTGACAGCTGTCGAAATAATCCCCAACACTAAAATCAATAATGCAGCCAACCCTAGCCATTCCAACGATTGTGCACCCTTTTCGTTTTTCACTGGCGCTACTAAATTTAAAAATAAGCTTTGCATTTTTTCTCTCATTGTTTTTTCTCTCCCTTGATTTGAATTATTTTAATAAATCGAATATCCCGCTGTTTTGGTTAAACATATTAAGTATCATCAATCCGCCAATCAGAATGAGGGATGAAGGCAGAATTAGGAAGGTTGTCACGAGCGTCACTTTTGGCGATGCTTTCGCGGCTTTTTCCTTGATCATTTCCTTCTTCAGCTTCCTCATTTCCTCGGCCTGCTGTTTAAAGGAGGCAGCAATCGGAACACCCAATCGCTCCCCTTGAATCAATGACTTGATAAGAATCTGAAACTCCTTGGATTCATTGCGTTCAAGCAATAATCGGTATGCTTCCACTCGTGGCACCCCTACACTAATTTCTTGCAGGAAACGCTCAAACTCTTCTTTTATCGGTCCGACAAAATAGGGGACAATATCCCGTAAAGCCTGCGTCAACCCTACTCCTGCCTGCAATGTTACACTCATCGTGTCAAGAAAATCCGGTAACTGGTACGAGATTTCCGCCTGACGAGCCTTAGCTTTGGAACGGATCCACAAAATGCTGCCTGCAAATCCAGCAATCGGTAAAAGGATGACCATAAACTGCGAAAAAGGAAATCTTACCAGAAGCAAGATGCCGCCTGCCATCACACCAATGATGAGCAGGAAAATCTTTAAACCTTGGAATCTTTCTACCGTAATGCCATATGGATAACCTGCTTGAACAATCCACTTCTTCACATCCCCATTTTCGCTAAAGAAGTTAATTCGCTGGCCAAGGTCTGAAAAATCATCGGCAAATTGCAGCATTTTGGCTAGAAACTTTTCCTTCCGACTTGCCTTTTTTTGAAAGCCATCAAATACATACAAGGTATCCGAGACCGTCTCCTTCAATTCTCGATGCCTTGTGAAATATACATAGATTCCTCTGAGGGAAACCCCAAAGAAGAAGATGGTAAGTATTACGGTGATAGCGATAATTCCATCCATTTTGTCACACCCTAATATTTGTAATCTTATTAATAATGAAGAATGTTGCGACCGTTCCAGTGATGAAGATTGCAAATAGAATCAGGCCAATCCCCGTGAAAAGGGAATCCAGGAAACCATCCACCACATTGTTCATCATCAGTACAAGAAAGATTGGAATAATCGGAACAATATAGGCAATATATTTATGCTCTGCCGTCATCGTTTTGATCTCTTGTTTCAGGAGCTTTCGATCATCCAGTGTTTGACTCATTTCATCCAATACCGCGTAAAGGTTCCCGCCTGCTCGCTTCTGTATCAGCAAGGTTGCAGTAAATAGATGAAACTCTTTATTATCAATACGCTTTTCCAGCGCTCGAATCGCAGTCCCAAAATCAATTCCCAAGCTCAGCTCATGGGCCAAATTCTTGAATTCGCTTTTAGCCGGCTCAGCCATTTCCTTTGCGACTAGCTGAATCCCTTGATTTAACGTCATACCCGAGCGCGTAGAATTGGCTAGCAGCCGACAAATATCAGGCAATTGTTCAACGAGGATTTGTCTTCTTCGGTCTTTCCTGATTTTGAAAAGTATCCTTCTTCCGGCTTCAAGAATCAGCAGGGACAAAAATGTAGCAATCATGGGTGGAACATTAAAAAAATTGAGGAGAATAAATAAAATCCCCATGTACGAAACGATTAATGCCCCGCAAAATTCTGATGGCGTAAAGTTGATATTGGCATCCTGCAACTTTGCTTCCATTTCCTTTGCGGTTTCCGTTCGGTCAAATTTAGAGCCCCAGAGCACGATGACGCTTTTTCTTTTTTCCCCTTCGCGGTAGAATTGGTGAGTCTTTTTTCGCCATTCCTTCTTTTCCTTTCGATAGCCCAGTAGATTGTAGAGACCAAAGATCATCAAAAGAACGGCTCCGGCAGCTATTGCAGCGGTGGTCATATAATCACCTCCTGCCTTACTGGCCTGAACATGGACTCCGAAATCTCAATCCCGAACATTCGAATCCGCTCCAGACATTTTGGCTTTGCACCCGTTGGCGTAAAATACCCAAGGACCTCTCCATCCGGCGTCATTCCAATGCGTTTAAAGGTGAAAATTTCAACGATTTCCGACGAGCCATCCTCATGCTTTTGCACCTCCGAAATCGAAACAATTTTACGCGTTCCATCTGTTAATCTTGTTGCTTGAATAATAATGTCCAGTGCCCCGACGATAAATTCTCGAATAATGGACGATGGCAAATCCATCCCGGCCATGATCACCATGGATTCAACCCGTCGTAATGCATCGTCCGGAGTATTGGCATGGACGGTTGTAATGGAGCCTTCGTGACCTGTGTTCATGGCCTGAAGCATATCGAAGGCCTCTCCACTACGAACCTCCCCAACAATAATTCGGTCAGGTCGCATCCGCAGTGCATTTCGCACCAGGTTTCGAATGGTGATTTCCCCTTTTCCCTCCACATTTGCAGGTCGTGCTTCCATCCCTACAACGTTTGAGCGATTGAGCCTAAGCTCTGCAGAATCTTCTATTGTAATGACACGTTCGAAATGTGGAATCGAGCTTGCCGCAACATTCAGCAAAGTCGTTTTCCCCGACCCGGTTCCACCGGAGATCAGCATATTCATCTTGGCTTTTACAACACAGTCTAAAAATGCCGCCATGTTGTCATCCAATGAGCTAAATTCGAGCAAATCCTCCATTTGAAAGGGCTCTGCACGGAATTTTCGAATTGAAACAAGTGTCCCATTTAAACTGATCGGCGGAATGACCGCATTAACACGGCTTCCATCAGGCAAGCGGGCATCTACCATCGGCGAGCTTTCATCAATTCGCCGCCCAAGTGGTGCCACAATGCGATCGACAATATGGCGAACATGCTCATCATCCCGAAAACTGATGTTCACCTGCTCCAGCTTCCCTTTTCGCTCAACGTGGACCTCGTTAAATCCATTAATGAGAATCTCTGTAACCGTTGGATCATTGATAAGCGGCTCAAGTGGACCTAATCCAACCGATTCATCCAGGATTCTTGTTACGAGCAGCTCCTTATCATGACGGGAAATGACCACTCGTTCCTCGGACATGAATTGAGACACATACTGCTCAATTTTCAGCCTCATTTCACCTTGCGAAAGCTGTGTTAATGCCTCTAGATTGGTATCCCGAAGCAGCCGCGCTTTATAGTGTTCAACTAGTTCATCTACAAGATGGTTATCGTATTGATAGGAAACAGTCTTCTTTTGTGAAGCCAATTCTTTTCTTCTTTCAAAAATCGAAGCCATTACGATACCCCCTTATGGTTTCAAGATTTCACGAGAAAACTTTCGAATATCCTTGGCAAAAGGAATAAGCTTCCGTTCCTTAACCACTTTTCGAACCGGCTCTCCCTTGTTCACAAATGGCTGCAGCCCCTTGATATCCTTTCGAAGAGTTGCCGCGATTGGATACCTGAGCACATTTTTTAAATCCTTTTCCTGCACTTCATTTTCCTTGGCAATGTGATTTAAGATAACCTCCATTTTCCCCATGAGATTCATCCCAATCCGCGCAGCTAATTCCTCGTAATGCTTAAGCACACGTAAAGATGGGGTATCTGGCGTAAGGACATAAAAAATCTTATCCGATTCCTCCATGGCGGTGATGACCGAGCCATTTAATGTGGATGGCAAGTCGATAATGACATAATCAAATGCGCGGCGAGAGGTTCTTAGAAGCTTGGCAACAAACTCTTCTCCTAAAGTTTCAGCCACTTCCGCATCAATCGGACTGACCAAAATTTCGAGCTTGGAATGCTGCTCGGTTTTTGAAACGTTTCGGATATGACTTTCATTTAACTCCTCGATTACAGGCAATAGGTCTGCGATGGAACGATTCGCCTCAATGGAAAACATAGATTCAATACCACCGTATTGCCCATTTAAGTCAATCAGGATAACCTCGGCCGTGGACTCCAGCTTGAGTGTTTGAGCAAGGACCGAGGAAATGATCGATTTTCCACTTCCACCCTTTCCACTATAGAAAGAGTAAATTTGTCCTCTACCCCTTCCAAATGATATGGAGGAATTGGTTTCCCTTGAGTTTTTTGCAATCGCATAGTTCTTGACAGTTGTTGGGAATCGACTTGTGAAAAGTGACGTTTCCTCCGGGAATACAAAAAATTCATCCACCCCGGCACGCATCATATTCCTTAGCAGCACAAAGTCTGTTTGCTCGGCAATAAAAATAATTAAAACGGACCGGTTAATTTGCCGCATCGATTGTACGAGGTCAATCCCAATATCCGTTTCAGGCTGCATCATGAGGACAATATCCCTCGTTTCACGATTCATCTCCCGAATCGCATCGGATGTTGTTGCTGTCAGCACATTCTCTCCAGTATTTTCTGCGATTGTTTGAAGCTGCTGCCTGAGCACTTGATCATCACTGACAATTAACAAATTTAGCTTGGTTTCCAATTTCTTCTCCCCCTCCCCTTACGAATTTCCTTGTGAATTTTCTGTGTTCGTATTTGAGGCTGGATCTTTCGTATTCGTTTGTGATGCAGGATCTGTTTGAGTGTTTGTTTGATCACCAGTCTGTGTCCCAGTTTGGCCGTTTGTTTGGTCCCCTGTTTGCACTCCGGCTTCCGATTCGGCTGGTGGCTCTGTCTTACCTTGTTCCGCCGGCTGCTCCGGCTGCTCTAACTCGTCAACGTCCTGCCCAACATTTGCCTTCAGCACACGTATGTATTCTGCATAATTCTGCATATGAATCAGCTTGGTTGCATCCTCTGAAGAAACTTCCACACCAATCCCGGCAAATTTCTCACCTGTCCCCTGTGCAAATGCAACTGCTACATCCTTCATAAAGAGCTCGGTACTTTTTTTCCCCTCTTTTTCAATGGACACCACGATATCCACCCTATCCAGTGCCGCGATTTCCTGGTCGAATTGAATTTTATCTGTTCGGTATAAGGCAACAAGGCGGTTATTTTCATTTTGAAGGTTGGAATAATTCTTCAGCATATTCTGCGTGATGATATCCCCCTCCTCCAAGGGAACAACCGAAACCTGCCCGAGTATATCTTGTTCTTTTGTAATATGTGATGCAGTCAGGAATTTTTGAGGAATTTCCATTTTTGTTAATTGACTAGGTTGTAATAATGTACGAGCAGGAATATCGCCATTGGAAACATATACCTCGACCATTCCTCCTAGCTCTGCATTCAGCTGCTTCACCTTTTCTAATACTAAATAGCCAGCAACCGCCGCTAAGATAAAGGCCAGTAAAAGAAAAATGGCTGCACGTCGTTTTGCCTCTAACACAAATCCCCCTACCTTCTTGTTCGTGAATTTTAGAAAGCTTGAGCTACTGTCAAGCCATGTGGCGAAATGCCTTAGTTGCACTGTTACAGTGTTGAGAAAGACTTTTCGTTTCTCATCAGTAAACAAAACGCTTTTTTACAATTTTTAGTATAAATTAGTAACAAAAGAAGTCAAAGGTGGTCGGATTTTCATAACTATTTTCATAGATAAATAGGCATGAGCGGAAAGTTTCGATTTTTGAAATGTTGAATTGATATTTTTCGGGGATTCAGAAGAAATTTGTCGAAAAAAATAGTAAATGAGGTCAGATGACATATTCTAAAGAAGCTCTCTGTGAAAAATGGTTCATTTTAGGAAATTTTTTATTTTTTTAGGTAGTTCGAAATAAAGATATTTGGGTTCAAAATACTTGGGATTGAGAGGGTTTAAGAGGGTTGACTGTTAAGGAGAGATTTCTTGCTCTTTTAAAGGAAGACGCTTGTTAGGGATTTTTGGTTTCCATTGCTACTAGTTGATTGGAGGTCACTTGGGGATCGGTAATTATAGAAGTCAAATGAAGTATCTTTGGAATTGCCAGTTCTTATATTACTTGTGCTTAAAAACACACTACTTATGCATAGGGTTCATCGGTAACGCATCTATTAAAGGTTTGCGTGAAGTTTTTGAAAAAATAATCCGCGATCATCTTACTTCTTTTAATAGAAGAATTCTGGTCCTAATTAAGTACCTAGTGAATGGGAATAAGCGGAGTTTTTCCGGTTATTTGCAGAGTGGAGCCCGTATAGGGGGTAAATAAGAGGAGTTTTTCCGATTATGCACAGTGTAATCCCCAATTTTCACCATTTTCGATTCGATAGGCGGAATTCCTCCTTCTATTCAAGCTAATTTTTACTGTATTTTCTGATTAAGGGGAAATTCTCCGGCTATTTATCAGATTGGATGCTTAAGCTTTATTTCCCAGCTGATAGGCGGATATTATCCGGTTATTTGCTGAACGTAGCCCGTTTCGGGGGGATAAAGGGAGTATTTCCGATTATGCACAGCGTATTCCCCAATTTTCACCATTTTCGAGTCGATAGGCGGAATTCCTCCTTCTATTCAAGCTAATTTTTATTGTATTTTCTAATTAAGGGGAAATTCTCCGGCTATTTATC
>DAMDNS010000014.1:0-8661 GCA_032083605.1 Ureibacillus sp. | reverse complement strand
TGGGTGCTTAAGCTTTATTTCCTAAATTGATAGGCGGATATTATCCGGTTATTTGCTGAACGGAGCCCGTTTCGGGGGGAAGAAAGGGAGTTTTTCCGATTATGCACAGCGTATTCCCCCATTTCCGCCTTTTTCGATTCGATAGTCGGAATTCCTCCTCCTATTCAAGCTAATTTTTATTGTATTTTCTAATTAAGGTGAAATTCTCCGGCTATTTATCAGATTGGGTGCTTAAGCTTTATTTCCTAAATTGATAGGCGGATATTATCCGGTTATTTGCTGAAGGGAGCCCGTTTCGGGGGGAATAAAGGGCATTTTTCCGATTATGGACAGCAATATCCCCCATTTTCACCATTTTCGAGTCGATAGACGGAATTCCTCCTCCTATTCAAGCTAATTTTTATTGTATTTTCTAATTAAGGGGAAATTCTCCGGCTATTTATCAGATTGGGTGGTACACCTAATCTCCCTAAATAGGAGCTACTATACCTTATTGAATAGTGAATGTTGCCAGTTACCAAGCACTCATTTATAGTAAAATTAAATAAAGTTTTTTCAATATTTTATAAAAAAAGGGGATTAACAAATGAAACTAGGTGCATTTTCAGTAAGTTTAAACGTAAAAGACATTAATATTTCCAAGTCATTCTACGAAAAATTGGGTTTTCAAGCTTTAGGCGGGGACATCACTCAAAATTGGCTAATTATGAAGAATGAAAATTGTATAATTGGATTATTCCAAGGAATGTTTGAAAAGAACATACTCACGTTTAATCCTGGCTGGGATGAAAATGCCAAGAATCTGGATTCGTTTACAGATATTCGAGAAATACAAAAACAACTTAAAGCAGATGGAATCAAATTGATCACTGAAGCAGAGGAAGCAACAAGTGGACCAGCACATTTTTTCATTGAAGATCCGGATGGGAATCAGATCCTTGTCGATCAACATCGATAAAAACAGTACCTAACAGAAGCTGTCTTAAACAATTAAAAAACAAGATACATGTTATTAAATTCCCTTCTAAAAGCCTTTCTACAAACATAAGTCGCTAACATAACTGAAAGAAAGGCTTGCATATTCATTCCAAACTCTAAATTGGTCGTTAGCAAAAAGTTTCCCCGCCCTCCCTACTTTCTACGTCGCCTTTCGAAGATTTTCTTAATTATTTCCAAATCAAAAAAAGACCCTTGCGTTTAGCAAGAGCCTGAGTAAATTTAATATTTGATTCTTACGTTGTTTCAATTAAGCCGTATTTACCGTCACGGCGTTTATAAACGATGTTGGTTGCATCGGATTCTGAATCTGTGTAGATGAAGAAATCATGTCCAAGTAAATTCATTTGGAGGATTGCTTCTTCCTGGTCCATTGGTTTTAGGTCAAATTGCTTCGTACGAACGACTGTGAATTCTTCATCATCTGTCGTTGTTGCCGCAGTACTGCTAAATGCTTCCTGCGCGAAGTAAATGCCTGTACCTTCACGGAATTTACGATTTACTTTTGTTTTATGCTTTCGAATTTGGCGTTCAAGTTTGTCTACGATTAAATCGATGGCTGCATACATATCATCATGACGTTCTTCTGCACGCAATGTAACATTCTTTAAAGGGATTGTCACTTCAACTTTTGTTTGCTTGCCATTGTACACTTTTAAATTCACGTTGGCGTTAGCATTGACGCCTTCACTGAAATAGCGTTCGATTTTCTCGATCTTGTTTTCAACGTACTCGCGTATCGCTGGAGTTACCTCAATGTTTTCACCACGAATGTTAAAGTTAATCATGTAAACTCCTCCTTCTATTGGCGGATAGGAAATTATTAGTTTTCAATGATATCCGCATAAGAAAAGACATCATCTCGCCCGATCCCGAGTCGAGTCGAGTGTGTTTTTCTAACACCTATGTAAATATATATTCGCCATAGGTTCAAAAAATCCTACCACTACTAGAGAATCTTTTTCATCTTTCGACAATTTCATTCACATATTTTTAACAAAGTTGAAAAAAAGTTTTCACAATCGAATGACTAAATGTAGCTCGGTGTAAGTTTACATAGCTATGTAACTATTATCCTTTGCTCTCGAGGACACAATCTAACAAAATATGTGTCGATAAATTTATTTTCTAGCGATTTTGTTTAGACTGTAATACTTCTTTTTTACGACGAAGCTTCATTTCACTAATTATAAGCTCATCAATATTCTCTTGTGCTTGGAACACAATGCCGTATTGCTCTCCTCGACCATAAGCCTTACGCCAAACAATTTCACCAATTGCTTGAATCGGTGTAACATCAAGGATAAATTGCAATTCAACTTGCACTCCTGCCTTGTTTATATATTCCCCCAGATTGACTTCCGAAAACATTTTCACGCCTCTGGGACTAATATCCAATATTTTACACGGACAGCTGCCAAGCCCATCCATAGGCTGTCCATCGATTAACAATTTAAAGCTCGCTTCAATGGGCTCATTAAAAACAAAACGAAACCCTTCCTGTCTCTTAAAATGCATAGGTGTTTCCTCCTTAGAAAAACACGATTTGTCGTTATTATGCGATAAATCGATGTCTTTTCTTATGCGGATATCCGACAATCATATAACTTTCCTATCCGCGAAAAATTCTCCTTACTACAAAGTAACGAAACTTAAAGCCCATGTCTATATGACTTTTTACTAAATTTTAGTTATTGATCGGCAGGACTATTTATAACTTATTATTATAAATTATACCCTTTTTACGAAACGCTACTCTTTTAGACAATATAAAAGCCTTACATCACTTATATAAAGACGATGTAAGGCTAAAATCTTATTAAACTTGTTGAGCGTTGCTGAATTGTTGCTGACGATTAATTTGGATGACTTGCTTCCAAGTGTCACGGAACTCAGTTGTCAGGCCAATTACTTCGTCGATGATTGAAGTGTCGTTATTGATATTTGCTTCCATTAAGCGACGATTCATATAGTCGTATAGTGACATCATCTGCTTTGAAATTTCTTGATCCTTTTTAAGGGTAACCATTAACTCTTTAATAATTGCTTGAGCCTTCTGGATATTTGTATTTTTCTCTTCAATATTCTTTTCTTCAATAGCTTTTTTCGACTTTAGTAAAAATTTTAAACAACCATTATATAGCATTAAAGTCAATTCGCCTGGAGAAGCAGTTGTTACACTATTTTGTTTATATGCATTATATGCAGATGTTGCTGTTGCCATAATAAACTCTCCTTATGATTCATTTTGTTAACGTCAATGATCAATTTTTTTATTTCTTTTTATCGTAGTACATTCCATCCATTGTTCGAACGGAAGAATAAGGATTAAGATATTGCTTTTCTTTTTTCTTAGAAGTTTGGAGAATCTTCATATCTTCTTTCACTGCTTGCATTACTTGCCCCAATCTTTCGCGAATTCCTTTATCTAATTCGAACAGGGTCCCATGCAGTTTGTTATCAGTCTCAAACTCAAACTCTTCTTTTTTTAATTGTTCAACCAGCTTTCCTCTATCATCAAGCTGGCGATTGATTTCTTCTATATATTCATCCCGCTTTTCACCCTTAGGCACAGTCTCCAGTAACTGAAAGAGCTTTGCGGAAATTTGAAGTAACTTCTGAAGGTTGTCCATTTATTTTGACTCCTCCAATTTCTATAGGATTAGGATTAGGATTAGGCTGTTGTTGTTGAGAATAATGAAAATTGCGAGTTAGCCTTACTGATTGCTGTTTCCATTGCCGTGAATTGTTTCCAATAGCGATCTTCTAACATCGATAACTTATCCTTCCACGTACTAATACTATCCTCAACTTCTTTTAAATTCTTACCAAGGGTATACTGAGATTGATTCATTGAGCTACGACCAGCTCTTTTTTCAATATTTGCAGTAATCGTGTCCATTGTTCCACGAAGCTTTTGTAAAAATCCACGCGTATCTGCTGTTTTAGTTTCACCATTTACAATCACTGTATCATTCTGTTTACCTTCAGAATTTCTGAATAGTGTTGTAACTGCGTCGGGATCTTCTTCCAATGCTTTGCGTAATTTGGTTTCATCAATTTCTAATGTACCACCTTCAAGGTAGTTACTTGAAGTTGTTATTCCAATACTATATAACGTATTAAATTTAGTATTTGCAACTTCTGGGTTCGACTGGTATATCAGTGATCGCATTGCAGAGAGACCATTTTGAATAATCGTATCATTTTTCAATAACCCACTTTTTGATTTTTCTTCCCAAAGCTTAATTTCACTCTCTTCCATTCCTTCCCTTTGAAGAGTTGTTAATGGTTTGTAATCTCTATATTTCTCTTCTTTTGTTAAATCATTTAATTCTTTTATTAATGTATTGTACTTAGTAACAAAATCTTTAATTTTAGTCACCATATCTTCAACATCTGTTGTAGAAGTTAAAGTAACTGCCGATACTTCGTTTGGTTCAGGATTTGGAACTTGAGGTAAGTTATCGAGCGAATACTCATTAACAAGAAGGTTATTTAAATCCGCTGTAGTAGCATCCTCCGTTAATATTCCATTCTCTTTAAATAACTTTTCCAATACAGATTTCGCATCATCGCGTCGTTCCGTTGTTACCGTAATATCAGACTCTGCTTTTTTCATTTCTTCTTCAAGTTTACTTAATTCTAATTCTTCTTCTTTTGCAGCTAACGTTGTAAATGCTGTAAATTGCTCTTGAGAAAGTTCCCCAAGTGATTTTATTTGCTCACTTTTTAGGCTACTCATTTTTTCTTTCAATGTTGGATCTGTAATCGCTTCTAGTGGGTTATCACCTGTTAGATCATATGAAGATAATTTGTTATAATCCTCTTCTGTTAATTGGGCTAATACTGATTTATCCATAGATTCGTACGTTGCTTCGAGATTCGCTACACGTTTCAACTCATTGAATTCTTCTTCAGTTGCCTCTATATTTTGTAGCGAAGTTAATTCAGCACCAGTGAAAACTTTAAGAGCTTCTTTTTCTTCAGTTGTAAATAATTCTGATGAAAGGTTATTGATTGAAGCACCAATCGCTGATTCGCTTGTTGTGTCAATTGTTAGGTCTTTTAAAGCATTGAATTGTTCATATGATAATTTCGTTAAAATTTCCGTATTTTTAACACTTTTATATTTATCCGACAATCCTGGAGTTGTTAATTCTTGTTGTAAAAAATTCGTATCTTTAACTGCATTGAAAGAATCTAAAGCAGATTGATAGGCTATATTTTTATCATTAAATGTAGCTTGTAGACTCGTTAAATCTGTTCTTGCATTTCGCCATGTTTTATAGGCAGACTCTAATAGAGCATTAACCGTGCTATCACTGTTAAAAGTATTTTTTAAAGTTATAGAGTAACCCGAAATCGTAAATGCATTGGAAGAACGTTCAGTCGCTATACCGTTTACTTGGAAAATAGCATTTTTCCCTTCTTTAGAGATAATATTAGTTGGATCTTGGAAGCCAAATGCTTTAAATACTTCGCCACCGTAATCCACAACGATTTCAGAGTCGCCCTTCACATCACCTGTATTTTTAGCAGTAATCGATAGTCGCCCATTTTCAAAAACTGCATTTACTCCGGCATTACTACCATTTACCTTGCTAATAAATTGATCAATAGTCATATCACTTGAATAATCAATTCTCGTTTTTTCTGTTGATAAAGTTCCATCACTTTTAATCGCACGAAGTTCTATATAATTATTTGAAGTTGGAAATGCTACCGAGCTATTATTAAATAAAGTCCCTAATGTTGTAGAACCGGTTGCATTAACCTGATTTCCAATCCCGCGTGCAGCCGTTGCAAGTTGGGAAACGCCTTCTATTGTAAGTGTTCCAGAAGCAGAACCTGTTGCCGTAGCCGTTACATAGTCTGAATTGGAAGAAGTAGCAGTTTTTGAATTAAAAGTTTTAAATAATAAATTATCTGCAATGTACGTATCTAAAGTACTTAATTTTGTATTGACTTCTCGATATGAATCTCGTTGCCATTCATAGGTTTGCTTTTGTTGTTCTAACTTATCCAACGGTGCACGTTCCACCGTCATTAATTGTTCGACGATACTATCCGTATCCATACCAGACGCTAATCCGCCAATTCTCATTGATGATGCCATTGTATTGCCCCCATACCCCTCTAAATTTTTTCGTCTATTAAGCCAACTAGTTTTTGCATTTCATAAAATGCATCTAGTATTTTTTTAGAGGGAATTTCTTTTAACACTTCTTCTGTCTCAGAGTCTACTAATTGGACATAGTATTCTTCCAATCCCTCATGATATACAAATTTCACATTTTTATTGTTAATTTCTAAGATTTCATTTAAAGAATCTACTGCTTTGTTCAGTTTATCCTTTGGTTGAGTTTGTTGATTTTCATCCTGAAATGCCTGATCGGCAGAAGGTAATTGTTTATTATTATCATTTGTCTCTTCTGACTTTGAAGTAATAATTGAATCAAATCCTTGACTATATGTCTGTATACGCATGATTCTCCCTCCTAAATTATCAACATCTTACTATTATTATCGGAAGGATTTTAGAATCTTTCACACATTTCTTTTAATCTAAAGAAAAGACTCTAGATTTAATCTAGAGCCTTAATAATAACTATTAACCGAGTAATTGCAAAACACCTTGTGGTAATTGGTTTGCTTGAGCAAGCATAGCTTGTGAAGCTTTAGAAAGAATGGAGGATTTTGTCTGCTCCATTAGCTCCCTAGCCATATCAGTATCTCTTATACGGGATTCTGCAGCCTGCAGATTCATATCATAATTCTCTAGATTATTACTAATATGTTCTAATCCCCTTTGGTATGTACCTAATCTTCCTCTTTCTTCTGATACATCACTTATTGCCTTGTCTATCGCTTCAATCGCACTATTTGCAATATTAGACCCGCTGGAGATATCAAGAACATATTCAATCTCACTATCTGTTTTTATAAAACTCCCCTGTGATAGATTATTGGGCAGATTAGATGACTTACTAATCCCTAAAGCATTGGAGCGCATATCGTCAATGTTTACGTAAAATTTATTTCCTGTATTAGGGCCAACCTGAAGAATAAATTGTGCTGAAGCTCTTTCATTTACTTTTTCCTCATCGTTACCATTTCCAACTTCTTCTATTGGAGTTTGATCATTTGCTATTGTAAATTTCATTGTTCCAGGGGTTAGCATCGTGGTGTCATAACTTATGCCAGTCGCTTCATAATAAGGTACATCGAACCCTCCTTTGCCAAGCACTACATCCTCTTTATTTTGAGCAACAGGTTCTCCACGTACAACATAATTCCCGTCACTATCAATTAGGTTTACTTTATAATTTGAAGCAACACTAAAATAAAAACTTAGGTTATGTGTAAAAGAATTTGTTGTTTCTACTGATCCTAAATCCCAAAGATTTATTGTCGAATTAGGTACATACTCCAATGGTGGTAGAGAATCTACAACTTCCCTTGTATTAGCATTTATTAATACAAATTGTTGATTACTATCCTCAGTATCAAATGATGCGGGGTTACCATCTGTATTTGTTAAATTATCTGAATGTATTTCAAATTGTCCATATTTATCTACTAATGGCGTTATCTTTAACCCTTCAGAAGCTGCATTGTCATGTACCCCAGTTTCTTCAGCGATTTTGAGATTTTCACTATTATAAATAGCAATGGTACGATTGTTAGTTTCCCCTGTTACCTCTATTTTAAAATGAGTATCATTTTCATGCCTTCCGCGATTTGTTTCATCCTGTTGGGGCCAACCGATTTTGGGGAATGGAGTGATAGGATACCCTTGTACCCTACTTATTCCCCCACTTGGGTTAAAATTTGTAATGCGTGGCTCAACAAATGGTGTTAAAGCATAGTTTCCATCAGGAAATAATGAAAGGTCCTGTATCCTAAGAGATGCCTGCTCAAATGCAAAAGCACCATACCAAATATCGGACCCACCGGCACCATTTAGCGTTGCGCCAGTTGTATGTGTAGTTATTCTTTCAATTTCCAATGTATACTCACCAGGGTCTAACTTATCATCAAAAATTTCCAGTTTTGAAATACCTAGGTGCGATCCATCGGGAGGAGAGACAAAGTAATTCTTAGATACATTTTCCGAATCCCCAATATTCCCTTCATCAATTTCGTCTATAATTTCAGCTGAGGTACTACTTCCTATGCCATTTAATAATGGTATTCCATTAAATTGTGTTGAATTAGCAATATGTTCAATTTCCTCAGTTAAAGAAGTCAATTCTTCTTGTAGTGCTTCTCTATCTACCTTATTGTAAGTATCGTTACTAGCCTGAACCGCCAATTCTCTCATTCTTTGCAATAATTGGTGTGTTTCACCTAGAGCAGAATCTGCAATTTGAACTAAATTAACTCCCTCTTGTACGTTTTTATCGGCCCTGTTAATTCCTCGAATTTGTGCACGCATTTTTTCTGAGATGGCTAAACCAGCTGCATCATCTGCAGCCCTATTAATGCGTAATCCTGAAGATAACTTCTCCATTGATGAATTTAACTGTTTTCCAGTAGTATTAAGAAAATTAAAAGCATTTAATGCTGATATATTATGATTTATTCGCATGAAAACCCCCACCCTAGCTTAAACAAAAAAATATTGAATATATAGTACTAATTATATCAGTAAATTAACGA
>DAMDNS010000013.1:11537-16720 GCA_032083605.1 Ureibacillus sp. | reverse complement strand
TAATATATTTCCAAATCCTATTGCCTGAGAATATGGTCCAATTGCTGCTGGTGCATTTGTTGTAGATACTGTTTTCATTTTATCTTCTCTCCTTCAAAAAATAATTACCTTCGCTTAAAGCAATCGTACGATCCTTTTCGTTTACAGCATGAAGCTTAACTAAAGAATAGTAATCATCTACTAGTGTTTCATCTGCATGCTCCGCTTCTACTAGAACGGCCATTCCAGCAAGCTCACATCCAAACTCTTCCAGTAGATTTTTCATACCATTCATCGTACCGCCAACTTTCATAAAGTCGTCCGTGATGAGTACACGTTGGCCGCCTTTCATACTGCGTTTAGAAAGTACCATTGTTTGAATGCGTCGGGAAGAACCTGAAACATAGTTGATACTTACAGTAGAACCTTCTGTTACTTTACTGTCACGGCGTACAACAACAACAGGAACATTTAAATGTCTCGCTATTGAATGAGCAATCGATATCCCCTTTGTAGCTACCGTCATAATGACATCAATTTGTTGGTCTGCATAAATGCTTGCAAATACTTTACCAACTCGATTCATAAGCTCTGGATTACCCAGTAAATCCGTCATGAACAAATATCCACCTGGCAACAATCGATCAGACTGACTTAGCTCATTAATCAAGATCTGAATAATCTCACGTACTTCGCCATCTGACATCTTAGGGATATATTTGACCCCTCCAGCTGCACCAGGTACTGTCATCAGCAACCCAATTCCCTTTTCTTCAAACGTTTCTTTGACAATCGATAAATCTTCGCTAATAGAGGATTTAGCAGATTGATATGTTTCAGAAAAAAAGGTAAGAGGGATTAGCTGATGTGGATGCTCAAGTAAATAATAAGTCATATCAACAAGACGTTCGCTGCGCTTCCATTTCACGTGATCCACTCCTACACATGTAAAATTAACTGCCTACTAATGACAGCAGACAGTTCTCTTTCGTTTCTTTCATTTGAATCCATTAAAACAATTAATAAACACGAATATTTTATAGAAAAAGTACCATAAATATACGCATCTAGGCAAGTGAATTCCTTTCACCTAATAAGCGAACCGCAAAAACTTCATCACAAAATCCTCTTAAGCCATTATAAATTCGGCCTAGTCTGGACTCATTATCTACTAAACCAAAAACCGTTGGACCGCTACCGCTCATCAACACGGCATCTGCTCCAAAGCGTTTCATTTGCTCTTTAATCATAACAACTTCTGGATGCAATTTGAATGTAACGGTTTCTAAGACATTACCAAGAGATTCACACATTAAATCATAATCATTTGTTTCAATCGCATGTATCATTTGTTCTGTATTAGGGTGTTCGATTCCTTCAAGATTTAATCCACCATAAACTTGAGCTGTTGATACACCAATTTTAGGCTTGGCTAAAACTACCCAGCAAGTCGGAGGAGCCGGCAATTTTTTAATTTTCTCTCCACGTCCCGTTGCAAGAGCCGTTCCACCGTAAATACAAAACGAAACGTCCGACCCAATTTTTGCACCTAGCTCGGCCAATGTATCAGTCGATAAGTTTAGCTTCCATAATTCATTTAGCCCTTTTAATGTAGCCGCCGCATCGCTACTTCCTCCTGCAAGGCCAGCAGCAACCGGGATTTCTTTTTCGATTGAAATCGTCACACCTTCTGCAACACCATATGTATCTTTGATTAGCTGGGCTGCTTGATATGCTAGGTTACGACTATCATCTGGGATAAAACCGTTTGTTGAAATGATCTTGATTAAACCATCCGGTCGAGACTCTAGTCCAATTCGATCGCTTAAGTCAACAGTCGTCATAATCATTTCCACTTCATGATAATGATCAGGGCGTTTATATAAAACATCTAAAGTTAGATTTATTTTTGCTGGGGCTTTTACGTAAAGCATATATATCCTCCTCGGATTGCCATCCAAATCTTTTATTAACCCGTAAGTTAAGCTTAATACTTCCATATATTTTACCATATTGCACGTACAAGTGTCGCTAGCGCATTCTCCATGGCGAATGGTTTCTTTTACATAAAGTAAAAGCCAATAGACTCCCGAGAGGAGCTATTGGCGATATGTCAACGACTACTTATTCATATTGTTTTGGTTTTGCTGTGCTAGACCTTGTTCGGCCATTTCAATTGCTCGCTTTACCATATTACCTGCATCACGTGACTTAATTCCACCCCAGCCTTCACGTTCGACTACATCATAAAATCCGAGTTCCTTGGCTATCTCTTCTTTTAGACGACTCGACATGATACCTTTTCTTCTGGCCATGCAGTTTTGCCTCCTTAGGAATAAGTAGGTTGACACTAGTAGTATGTACGGAAATAAATAAAAAACACCCGAAAAATCGAGTGTTTTAATAAGACAAATAAAACTATTTGGCAATGGCAACTTGAACATCATCCAAAAATGTAATTTCTACTGCTTCTGTTAAAATATCTGTGTAGCTATAAGAAACACGTTTACAAGTGTTATCTTCTTGATCGAGCTCTACGACAAAGACTGCATGATATGTGTCACTAAGTACTCCATCACACTCAACCGTTTTCTTGCGACCACCGTTTGCTTTTAATCGCAAACGTTTACCCAAATTACAATCTAGAGACTTCTTAATGTCAGCTAACGTTTTTGGCATTTCGCATACACCTCACTACACAATATTATAGCCCAATCTTCATTTTCTGTCAACAAATTATAATATTTTATCAGCAGACAATTATCCTTGTCAACTTTTTTTATATAAAAAAATCATAAATATTATAGATTATAGAGTCATGTTCAAATTATTGTTTATTGCAAAAGTTAGGATAGAGTGCATCTGCCAGCATACCGAACTCTTGTATTGACAAGGTTTCCCCTCTTCTAATTGGCTCAATATCCGCTGTTGCTAGTGCATCCAAAATAAGCTGCTTCTTTTCTTTCCCATCCGGCAGGCCAGATTGCAGATTATTTAAGATAGTCTTTCTACGCTGTGCAAAAGATGCTCTTGTCACTTCAAACAAGAAGTCCTCATCGATTACTTTAACAGGTGGCTCGTCATGCTTAATAAGACGAATCACAGCCGAATCTACATTAGGTTGAGGCATAAAGACTGTTTTAGGAACCACCATGGCAACTTCCGCCGATACGTAATATTGAATAGCGATCGACAGTGATCCATATTCCTTAGTCCCCGGTTTTGCTGTAATTCGATCTGCTACTTCTTTTTGCATCATTACCACAAACCCACGTATTGGAAGGCGATCATTTAATAATTTCAATAAAATTGGTGTGGTAACGTAATAAGGTAAGTTTGCCACAACCATGATGTCTTCTATACCTGTCATTTCCTCTTTTATCACTTTTTCTACATCTGCTTTTAAAATATCGGAATGCACGATTTTGACATTATCATAAGGGCTTAGTGTATCTTCGAGTACAGGCAAGAGACGTTGGTCGATTTCAAAAGAGACCACTTTTTTTGCCGCGCGAGCAAGATGCTCTGTTAATGCACCAATTCCTGGTCCTACCTCGATGGCACCACTGTCCTCTGTTAGATTTGCATGACTTACGATATTACGTAAGATATTGGGATCAATTAAAAAGTTTTGTCCTAAGCTTTTCTTAAATGAAAATCCATATTTATTTAATATTTCTTTTGTTCTTATTGGTGTTGCGATATCTTTATTCATTTTGATCCTCCTGATCTAGTTGAGCTACTGCCTTACCGAATTGCTCAGCAGTAATTTGGAACATTGCAAGTCGTTTATGCAATTGTTTACCATTCGTCATGCCAATATTCAGGATTTCCCCTAAACGATTGCGACGTTCTTTGGATTGTGGGTGGCCAATCAAGCGAGCGAGCAGCAAATCTTCCATTGAAATGTCGAATTCTGTTTTAAAATCGGGATTTGGTGTATAGACATGTCGCAATGCTTCTCGAATATCTTCGTCACGTGCATGTTCGATTCCAAGTCCTTTTCCATTTTTCGCTATAGTTTTTTCTTTTGCTAAAAACGCGTGCTTTACTCCGGGAACCTGTTCCTCAATAATTGCACGGATGCGGCGTCCTGGGTAATCTGGATCTGTAAAGACAATTACCCCACGTTTAGATTGTGCATGGGCAATGCGACGAATCGTTTCCTCAGAAATAGCGGAGCCGTTAGTTTCTATTGTATCTGCATTTACTGCTCTTTTAATCGCCGTTGTATCATCTTTTCCTTCTACAACAATGATTTCTTGTATATTCAAAAATATACCCCTCTTCTAAAGCAATCTCTGACTATAATAACACGAAATCTGGCTGGACGTCGTTTTGATACATTGTGAGAGTGATGGAGTTTAGTTACAGTAGGGTGGTGTAGCATCTGAAAAGAACACCTTTATAAGCTGCGATAAATAGTATGAGTTTTAATGTAATGCTATTTATTCTTCGTGTGAGTGGGTGGGTGGGGCCTCCTAGCATATAGCTACTGCTTCTAGATAATCCTATAAATTACACAGCTTACAAAGAATCTGCGTGTTCTCAAATGAGCAACAGTCTAAACTCCAACTTATATGTACGTTTTTTCTTCAAAACCCGCTACTTTCTTTAGGAAACAAATTATTAATCTATTAAATACTTTTTTCAAATGAAAACTGTCTTTCGAAAGTACTTCATCTGCCTTATGAAGGACTTCCTAAACGATTACTGCTACTCAAAAGTGCTTCATCTACCCCATGAAGACTTCTCAACCGTATACCGCCAACCGAAAGTGCTTCATCTGCCTTATGAAGTACTTCTCAACCGTTTACTGCCAACCGAAAGTGCTTCATCTACCTTATGAAGTACTTCTCAACCGGTTAGTGCCACTCAAAAGTGCTTCATCTACCTTATGAAGTACTTCTTAAACGGTTATTGCCACTCAAAAGTGCTTCATCCATCTTATGAGGTACTTCTTAAACGATTACTGCCACTCAAAAGTGCTTCATCTACCTTATGAAGTACTTCCAAAACGATTACTGCCACTCAAAAGTGCTTCATCTGCCTTATGAAGTACTTCTCAACCTGTTACCGACATTCAAAAGTGCTTCATCTACCTTATGAAGTACTTCCTAAACGATTACTGCCACTCAAAAGTGCTTCATCTGCCTTATGAAGTACTTCTTAAACGATTACTGCCACTCAAAAGTGCTTCATCA